>NZ_JBEMBC010000133.1:0-4632 GCF_040274425.1 Carnobacterium sp. | reverse complement strand
TTAACTTTATTCTACAGAAGGGACTTCCTTTTTTGTATGTTTTTTATTCATTTACACAAAATATTTTACACTCTCCAGAATCGAGTTTAGTGATAAACTAACATTCAGTTGTAATTATTAAGTATAATCTTTTTGATTTACTATTTTAGGGGGAGAAAAAAATGGGATTTATTGTTAATAAATTCGTATTAATTGGATCGTTAGGGCTGGTACTAGGTGCTTGTTCTACAACAACCGACACGGAAGAAAGCTCAGAGAATACAACAGAAGAGGCCGTAGTAGAGACTATAGAGGCAGTTGAAGAAACTGAAGAAAAAAGTATTGTAGCCGATGAAATGACAACAACTTTTTATCCAGAAGTAACTAGATTAAGACATCTTACCGAAGAAGACCTGGAGTGGTACGATATCATTATAACTAGATTAAATGCTATAGATGATTTCTCAGGTGATCGGGAGACTGTGTACGAGATAGCTGAAGAATACGGAGAAGATCCTGAAGAGTTATATTTTGATTGGTTAGAGATTTGGGATGCAAAATGGCACGGTGACAATGGTAATTATGCTATTTTGTCAGAAGCTAATGATAAACTGATGACTGAAATTCTTGAAAAAAATATCGTAGGGGAAAAGATAGAACAAACTAGTGGTGGATATGAGTTATACCAAGAAAATTTAACTACCTCTGTACATCATAAGCTAGATGTAGATGGAAAACCTTACGAAGTTGCTTACGTAATTGAACACAGAGATGATTATAAAATTGCGGAAATAATTGAGTTTAGTGTTAATGGAGAAAAGATAGATTTATAGATAGAGCATGTTTAGTTATGTTCCTTGTAACTATTTCGTTGCATCAATAAGAACCGTATCATAAATAGGTGGACAAGCTAAAATTTGGGCAAAATGGTGCTTGCGTAGTATGATGAAGTTACGAATAAAAATTATGAGGAGTGGTTTGATGACAGCATATGAATTACCAAAAGTTTGGCAGTGGGAAGAAGAGAATTCAAAAAAAGGTGGCAATCGTCCAACAGCTGGGAGTCGTTTTGAACAAAAATTACCAGTTGGAGAGGCACCGTTTCAACTCTATTCGTTAGGAACACCGAATGGCATTAAAGTCACGATCATGTTCGAAGAGCTAAAAGAATTGGGTGTAGAAGGCGCAGATTATGACTTGTACACTATCAATATTGGAGAAGGCGACCAATTTGGTTCAGATTTTGTTGAAATCAACCCTAATTCTAAAATTCCAGCCCTTGTTGACCAAAGTCAAAGTCCTCGTTTGGATATTTTTGAATCAGGTTCCATTCTTCTTTACTTAGCGGAAAAATTTAACCAACTGATTCCGACAACTATTCACGGTCGGACTGAAACCCTTAATTGGTTATTCTGGCAAATGGGAGCAGGTCCTTATGTTGGTGGAGGATTCGGTCACTTTTTCGCGTATGCTCCAGAGCCTATGAAATACCCGATTGATCGCTTCACGATGGAAACGAAGCGTCAGTTAGATTTACTAGATAAAACCTTAGCAAACCGACCTTATATAGCTGGCGATGCCTATACCATCGCAGATATTGCTATATGGTCTTGGTACGGCCGTTTAGCTTTAGGAAAATTATATGAAGGATCATATGAATTTTTGAATCTAGATGAATACACCCATCTCTTAGAATGGTCTCATCGCATTGCAGAACGCCCAGGCGTTCAAAAAGGTTTGGCAGCGGAGTCTCAACCGTTAAAGTAGTAGTTTAAGAAAATAAAGTATTAATTTTTTTCTTATAGATATAATACGTTTTTTTGACAGATAACGGTTATAACAACCACGCATTTAATAAGCAAAAGAATAGAACTAGAATAATGAAAAGCTTTTATTTAAGCTTTTCATTTTTTTAAGCTTCAAAAAAATGATAATTACAATAGGTTGATTAAATTTTCCGATGTTGAGATAATAATGTGAAATGAACTTTTTTTGTGTAACGAGAAATAAGAAATGAGAAAAGTTTTAGGGGGTAGGATATGTCTAACATAATAGAACAGGTAAGGCATGAACTAATCAATCATTCAGACGCAACGACAAAGGAAAGTGGTAAAAGATTTTTTAAGGAAGAAGTAAGACGGTATGGTGTAAAAACTAGTATAGTCTCGAAGATTTCTAAAGAGGCATTTAAAAGTATTGAAAAGCTTTCAAAAAAGGAAATATTTGAGTTATGTGAAGAACTATGGATTTCTGGAACAATAGAGGAATCTTTTATTGCTTGCAATTGGGCGTATGCGATAAAAAAACAGTATACTGAAGATGATTTTTTTCTGTTTGAAAGATGGGTAAATGAATATGTGACCAACTGGGCATCTTGTGACACGCTATGTAACCACACTATTGGAACATTCTTGGAGATGTATCCATTGTACATTGAAAAATTAAAAGATTGGACGAAATCCCAAAATAGATGGGTTAGGCGTGGAGCAGCGGTATCACTTATCGTACCAGCCAAAAAAGGTCTATTTAAAGAGGACATATTTGAAATTGCAGATAGTTTGTTGTTGGATACGGATGATTTAGTACAAAAAGGATATGGCTGGATGCTGAAGTCTTTGTGTACCAAGTATGAAGACGATGTATACCAGTACGTTTTAAGCAAAAGAGACATTATGCCTAGAACTGCTTTAAGGTATGCTATCGAAAAAATGCCAAAGCCAATGAAGCAGGAAGCAATGATAAGAGAGAAAAAAAGGTGAGTAAGAATTAACATGCTAGATTTCATGCCTTTTAGAAGCTGCATTTAAATGCTCAAAGTATAGTGGCATATTCATTACTAAAAAAAGACGGTGTTCATCAAGGGTCTACAAGCCCAAGGTGAACACCGTCTTTTTTTAGAAACCTTATAAAATTAAAGCGTTAACTCTTTTAATTCTTCTATAGTAACGTCTTGATCAACATAACCATCAACCATGAAGCCACTTAAATTTGAAAACTCTTTATAAAAAATGTCATAAGCCGTCATGTCAGAATTGAAATTTTCTTCATTTAATTTTTCAATGAGTTCCTTTGTTTTGGCTTGAGTGTCGCTGTCAAGTTCCCAGTTATCAGGTCTAAGACGGCCCACTTCATCGTATTCAGGCTTGTTGCCATAAATCATTTCTCGGTAAATTCGATCTTGATGCATAATCGGTGTTTCATGAGTGCCTTTTTCTGCCATTACTTTGTAAAGACCGATACAATACACAGGGAAAAAAGGAATAACTGAACTTGCTTTAGTGGTAACCGCAGTGGCAACCACAATCTGTGCTTTACCGTTAATGTCAGCGAGTAACTCATTAATGTTCTCCGTTTTTTCATCACAATCTGCTTTAGCAAGGCCAAGAGTACCCCCACCATAGTAAGCGTGATTAAGTTCTGTTCCTAAATAAGAATAATTTGTTGTTAGAACTCCTTCCGTTAAAACGTCTGCTTCTTTTAGTGCTTTCATCCATAATTCCCAGTCTTCTCCACCCATTACTTTGACTGTACTAGCGATTTCTTGGTCGTTTGCGGGTTCCAAAGTTTCCGTATAGAAAGTCTGCTCTTGCATATTAATATTAGGACCAACTACGGGCTCCCCAATGGCTTTAATGGAAGAAGTGTAAGTCTCCCCAGAATCAGGATCTGTTCTTCTACCGCTTGCCAGACTGTAAACGACTAAGTCTACTTTGCCACCAAATTCGCTCTTGATATAATCGATAACTTCTTGCTTGCTTTCATGGCTGAAGGCATCCTGAACAAAATTTTTAGCAACCAGGCTTTCTTTTTCAGCGGCTTCTCGAAAAGCAATATTATTGTACCAGCCAGCTGTACCTAAATTCTTTTCGTTCTTTGGACCCTTTTCAAAAGAAACGCCAATTGTATCTGCTCCAGTACCGAAAGCTAAGCTGATTCGGGTAGCTAAGCCGTAGCTTGATGATGCGCCAATGATCAATACTTTTTTTGGACCTTCATAAGTTCCTTTGCCTTTTACATAGTCAATTTGATTCAATACTTCCTGTTTGCATCCAAGTGGATTTATACCTAAAGCTACATTTCCACGAATATTTTGTTTGAATTCCATCATGATTAATATTCCTCCATTAAATCGTTATAAGAATATCATATCAGAAAAAGCGTCTTATGAGAAATTACTTATCAAAATTTCACATCAAAGTTCATTACTTGTATTTACCAATCAGTAGTTAAAACTGAAGGTCTATCAAAAATTAAATAATTCTGTTGGTAAGGTAAGAATAGGATAATTATCAGAATAATGAGAGGTTCTGGTATAATCAATAGTATATTAAAAATCACATTTCAAATATGAATACTAAAATTCAAAGTGAGGAGACATATTTATGGATATTAATCTCGTAAAAGCATTTTCTGATAATTATATTTGGATTATTGAAGAAGGTACAGAGGCAGTGGTAGTCGATCCAGGAGAAGCTGAACAAGTAATGGACTACTTAGAGGAAAAGCAACTACAGTTAAACTCCATCCTTTTAACTCATAATCACGACGACCATATCGGAGGAGTTCAGAAAATTTCAAAAAAATACCCAGATGCCTCAATTTATGGGCCGAAAGAAACAGAGGACATAGCTGACCATATCGTAGTGGACGGGG
>NZ_JBEMBC010000132.1:0-4653 GCF_040274425.1 Carnobacterium sp. | reverse complement strand
TGGGGGACCACTACCGTAGAACTAGTTGATTAATTCAATAGGTTACATTAATGTTATTATTTTGAAGTGTTGCACGAACATTAACCGGGCTGTTCAGTTTTAGCATAATCGGTTTTATGTTAACAATTAAGAGGCCTGCAGAGGGTAAAACGTGGTAGAGCGTACAAAGTATTGCTAAACGCTAAAAATTAAAGCATAATATATTAGTCGCCTGCTCCAGGTAGACATACGTCTAAATGGAGAGGAGGTGAAGTTAGTGAATAGTGCTGATTTACTAGTATTGATCGCGCAAACGGTTATTGGCGTTTCCGGAGAGTGCGCAATACTACTATTCGGTTATTGGTTGGGTAACAAGAAGTAAAACAAGGGCGACGCCTACCAGCCACAAATTGCTTAAAGCATGAAAAACCCCCACATAACTCGACATTATGTGGGGGTTTTTTGTTTAATTGGCGTATTTGTAAAACGTTATCTAAAGCATTTATAACTTAATTAAAGCATTTAGATGATGTTTTAATCTAAGGTGAAGATAGTGATATGTGCTGATATCATTTACAACATGAGTTTATCATAAACTAAAGATAGGTTTCAAGCTTTATGTTTTAAATATTTTACATAAAGTGTACTTTTCTATGCTTTCGAGATATTGAATACTCAAAAAGGCAGCATACTTTAAAATGCAAAAAAACATATTTTTTTGCATAAGGAAAGGACTCAGAGTACTCTGAGTCCTTAGGTAGAATATGATATAAATTTTTAAACTAGTTTTGTTTTTTTTTGATTAGAATGGAATTGAATAGGTTAGACTAATTTTAACTCTTTATGATAAAAATTAGCCAGTTTTAAAAGAGTTTCTAAGTTTGGATTTGTTTTACCTTTTTCAATCTTAGAAATTTGAGCTTGAGTTAACCCTGTTTCTTGAGCTAACTCAGATTGTGTTAAGCGGGCTTCTTCCCTCATTATAGTGAGTTGAGAAATAATTTTCACTCGTTGAATTATTTCTCTTTCAAGATTATACTTTTCAGAGAATGAACCCAGTTGATCAAAATTTATTTCTTCGGACATTATGCCCCCCCCCTTTTTTAATCTTATAAATTTTTAAATACTATTATCTATTTGTCTACATCTAAATTTAGTAGATATTTCGTTTACTTTATAAAAAACTTCCATTTACACACCTCACTATTTTTTTTCATAGATAGTAATTCATATAAATAAGATTCTTTCCTAAAACTCTTCCTTTTTATTTTTTTATATCATTGTACTAACTTATACATATCCTTATACATCTATTTTTTCATTCTATTATTGCTATATGTTTCTAATTGTTTCTTAAATTTTTTGCTTCGGACATCCGCTAAATCGTAGTGGTAATTTTCTAACTTTTGCCCTTGTTTTTTAGCCATCACAAGACAAACTATATACTCATCATAGATTTTATAAAGAATCCGGTAGTACTTCGTCTTAAGTCCTCTGTACTCTCGCTCTGGCGTATAAGGATAACTATCTCCTGAAGCTTCTAGTTGAGCTAGTTGTGTACTTAATTTTTTCCATTCTCTTGGGTCTTTCTTTTTAATTCCTTTTAATTCTTTATCAACAAAATTTGTAACTAGTTTGTATTTTTTCATATTCTCACCTATGTTCTAGGAAAGAATTTTAAAAGTACACGATATTACTACATAAAATATACAACATAATATATAATATGTCAAATAGTATATATTATGTTGTCAAAAAATTAAAAACCTAATCTGAAATTAAGTAATGTTTCGCTGATTTCATCTTCATTGATCCCAATATAGCGTTTCGTGATTTTCTCACTGCTGTGACCGAATATTTCCATCAGTGTGGCCACGTCTTTGGTTTTCTTGTAATAATGGTACCCAAACGTCTTACGCAGCGTGTGCGTGCCGATATCGTCTCTTCCTAAGAGCTTAGCGACCTTTTGAAACATCTGATAGACCGTATTCACTTCCACATGACCACCTTTGGTACTAGGAAACAAACAATCCTCTGGTGCTAAGTCTTTCGTGTATTCTAAAATCAAGTCCTGCAGACTACTCAAATACAAAATACGCGTTTTCCCTGTTTTTTTCTCTACAATACGAGGGTTTTTGGAAGAAATCAGGTCTTGTTTCTTCAATTTGACAATATCCGACATGCGTAAACCGCTATTAATCCCGATCAAAAACAGAAAAACATCCCGATCCGCGTTTTTATTTCTTCTCAAACAGAATAAAAAGTCGTTTATTTCTTGTTGAGTACGTAATGGTTGGACGTTGTAACTCATTTAAAAGCCCTCTCCTCTCACAAAAGTGATACATGATTTTGTATAGTATACCACACAATCATGTGTTGGAGGGCGGTATAAAAAAAGAACCCTATTGGAATAGGATTCCCGATACACGTTTTCATCTAATTTCATGTATCTTTCTTTATATAAAAGAATAAACTTATTAATTAGGTAAATAAATTATATATCGTAAGTAGTTTTTTGAAATGTTATAATTAGTTTTGACAATAGTAAAATACGGAGGTAATTACATGAAAAAAAAAAGCAATTTTAATTTTTGGTATTACAGGAGTTTTAGCACTATCGATTGGATTTAAAGATGTATTAGCTAAAGAAAAAAATAGTGTTAGTGATAAAGATGAAATGACAGTTATAACAGTTGATGAACAAAACAACGTAGAGAATTCAGCAATGTTATCAGGATTTGTTCCACAGGAAAATGGGACTGGGTTCTTTTTTGTAAAATAAAAAATATATAGACAGAGAAATTTAAAAGGACACTTTTTAAGTGGAATTTTAAATTTCTTTGTCTATATAAAGCCTTATTTAAATTAATACTTATTATTAGAATTGCTTTGTTGTCTTAAAACGATACCTGCAAAAAAAGCAAAGGGGATTTATCTTTTTTTGCATGAAAAGAAGATAAAAAAGAACCTCGATAAATCAAGGTTTTTAATACATTAATCTATACAATGTAATGTTTCCCTTTATATAAATAATATTTTATTGTAATCATATTTAAGTTTTATAAAAATTGTAAATGAGGAGGTGGAAAATGACAGAAGAATATTTGGAAATAAATGATTTAGAAAAGGTTATAATTACGTACGTGCATTATACAAAAGAATATTGTTAAATAGTTTGTAGGTGGCTTTATAAGTTATAAGTCTTCCCTTTCAACTTATAAAGCCTTTAGATTTGCAATTTTCTATGCAAATCTAATGGCTTTATTTTTTTCATTCAAAAAAGAAAAAAGCACGCTCTTCACCTTGCATTAAAAGAGAAGCTTGTCTACTAGATGATTTCAATGATTTCTTTTTTACTTGCAGCATTAGCCGGAGCATAACTGAAAATCAGTCCAACTAGGGAGGAAACACCTAGAGAAATCAGAACGGTAACCAGGTCTACTCCAACAGAAAACGGCAATAACGCTGCTGCAATAGAAGAAAATAAAAGGCCCAATAAGTAACCGATTACTCCTCCGATACTTGTCATCAGTACCCCTTCTAGTACAAACTGTGCGCGGATACTTCTTTGAGAGGCTCCTAATGCACGGCGAATGCCGATTTCTTTCGTTCTTTCTGAAACGGAAATGTACATCATATTCATCACACCAATCCCTGCAATAAACAGGGATATTCCGGCTACACTGGCAATAAACAGTGTAATTCCCCCTAATACTTCTGAAATCCCATCATCTAAAGCAGACATATCAAAATGATCATACTTTCCCATTGTTCGCATAGATCCATCTTCTTCAAGAATAGCAATGGCTTCTTCTGCTATATCTGAAGGCAGCGAGCCTCTTGATACAGTTACTGTTACGGTATCTTCAACCATGTCTGATTCATGATACCGTTGATAACTATTTTTAGGAAGTTCGATTTCTTCCGCCATAAAGCTGCTCAACAATCCAGATGAATCTAGCTCGCTTTCGTAGATTCCTACGATCGTATAAAGTTGACCGTCTAGGGTGATCCCTCTTCCAACGGCCTCTTTTTCAGTCTCAAATCGATCTTCTACAACAGAAAAGGGAACGACAGCTACACGATTTTCATTTCCGTTATCCAGCATATCAATGGATCTACCTGCAATAACGGGTCTACCTTTATCCTCAGTCATAACCACATCTAAGTAAGTTTCTTCACCTGCTACCATGGTAGTTACGGAAACATAGTCAGAGTTAGCTTGATAGATTTCTGCCTCTTGAACACCGGAGATATTCCGAATCATCTGCAGATCCATTTCTGAATAGAATGGGTCATTTGTTTCATCCATCCAATCTAAATCATCTGCCGTGAACTGGATATCGACCGTTAACAGTTCTCCCGCGTCTGGATTCAATGATTCCATGACATAATTTTCAAATCCACGCCCAATAGACATAATCGTACTGACCGCTGCGATTCCGATAACGATTCCGACCATCGTCAACAAGCTTCGTTTTTTATTTTTCCATAAGGCGTTCCAAGCTCCTTTAAAAAACACTGTTGGATTCATACGCTCACCTCACCTCTTCGGTCAATACGCCGTCATGCATATGGACTACTCGATTGCAAAAGCGTACGGTTTCCGGATCGTGTGTAACCAGGATGATTGTTACACCTTCTTCTTCATTTAATTGCTTAAATACATTCATG
>NZ_JBEMBC010000131.1:0-4769 GCF_040274425.1 Carnobacterium sp. | reverse complement strand
CTATTTCTATAGGGTTTTTTTTTTTATATTGATTATCAATACATGATTATATGGTATAGTAAAAAAAAATAGGTATTCAAATTAAAATTATGGGGGATTTAATTTGAAGGAAAAAACAAAAGAAATTTTACTAACAATTGTAACAGTTATTTTAGCTATTTTTTTAACCTTTCTCACTCAAAATCAGTTACCTATGCTAGATTTTTTAACTGTAGGGAATAGTTTAGTTCGTTGGGGATACTTTTTAATCTTCTATGTAATTTACTTTTACGTCGTATCTAAAATTATTTTTTTTGTTAAAAGTAAGAGGGGCCATAATGAGTTATAACGTCTAAGCATTAAGAATGTAACAAGTAATAAACGCATTTTTATTTTATTTGAGATGCCATAAAAACTTCCGAATTGTAGAGAGAAAAATAGGGAAGACCCGGATTTTGTATTTAAGCAGCATTAATGTTCTCTTTATCTGCAAAAACAGAGTTAGCAAAATATTTATTAATGGCTAATTGGAATTTGTCTAACTATTTACCAAGTAATTATCCTTCCATGGAAGGTATGACGTTTACGTTTTCTATAACAATAAACGGTCTTTACATTATTTTATTGCTGTCTATAGCGTATTATTCCTTTAATAGAAAAGATATATTAGCTTAGGTCGGATGTTAGTAGCTACTTTATCAAATGTGTTTCGTACAATATGGATAAGTTCCAATGAAATAACATTAAAATGGTGCGTAAAGTAGTGTTATAATCACCTTATTTTATTAACTATAGTAAATATTTTTTCTATTCAAATAAGGTATTTATTAATTTAACAGGAGTTTGAAATGGGTTCATTCTTATTAATTATTATTTATGTCTCATTTATTAGCCTAGGTCTGCCTGATTTACTCATTGGATCAGCTTGGCCGATTATGCATAGTGAATTAGCTGTTCCTTTATCTTATGCTGGCATTATTACGATGATTATTGCTGGATGCACTATATTATCTAGTCTTTCTTCAAATTATTTAACGAACAAATTAGGAACCGGATTGATTACAGCATTGAGTATATTAACCACTGCTATAGCTTTATTTGGCTTCTCTATTGCTGGTTCTTTTATAAAATTGTGTTTATGAACTGTTCCTTGAATTATAATGAATACGAGAACTAAAAAAATAAAGGTAAGTAATTTTTGTTTTCTTAGAGAGTTTCTAGAAAAACCATGAATTATTCAGGGAAAGAATAAAAAGGTAAATATTGCTAACAATTTCAAAATGAATAATTTTAGGAGGCGGTTTAAAATGGTAAAAGAAGCTTTATTAATTGTTGATATGAGTAATGATTTCGTTGCTGACAATGGAGCGTTAACGGTTGGTAAGCCAGCACAAGAAATAGTCCCTTATATTAACGCTTTGGCAACAAGGTTTTTAGCAGAGGGAAACATAGTTATTGTATCAATGGATGCACACCAAAAAAATGACTCACATTTTGAATTGTGGCCACCACATAATATTGTGGGAACAAAAGGGCAACAACTATATGGAGATTTGTATGATTGGTTTCAAGATAACAAGAACCATAACAATTTAATTTATAAATCTAAAACGAACTATAATGCATTTTTTCAAACTGATTTAGCTGAAACGTTAAAAATTTTAGAAGTAGAAAAAGTTCATATTGTTGGTGTGACCACGGATATTTGTGACTTTTTAACAGTTGCAGGAGCCGATGCAGAAGGTTTCAAAACAGCTATTCATAAACGAGGTGTCGCAACGTTTACTAATATTGGAGAAACCATGGTAAACCATATGAAACGTTGCTTTCATACTGAGATTATAGAATAAAGACGAATATGCTAAAAATACATGAAATTGGATAGAATCATGTATTGATAAAGACAGGATACAATTACACAAGTATCAGTGTAGTAGGTTTAATATTCTTTGCATTTGAAGCAGTAGCCACATGGGATACATTTTTATTAGTAATTTAAAAGGAGACTCTTTATGAAATGTTTTTTTGAAGAAAAAAATGATATAGAAGGTTATCATGAAAGTTTATTATCTTTAAAAAAAATATTGGAACCTAAAACTTTTAATTTTATGTTAAACGAATCTTTACATGATAGTGTAATCAACAACATAACAACTGTAAATAATTATGATGAAAATAAACATAATACTGGAAAAGACAGTATTGTATCAGTATCTGCTCATTTAAAACACTGGAATGAACATGAACATGAATTACTATGGGAAAATGTGACAGTGTACTTATTAGACTTCGATATATCGAGAAATAAAATAGCAGAAAGCAACCAAATTTTATTTGATAGAGGATTAGATGAATGGTCTCACGATGAATTATTGTTAATAAAAGATAGTTATTTAAGACATGAAATGTTTTTATTTTCACAAACAACTATTATAATTGAATGTAGCAAATTTTCTATTAATCAGATTGATTAAACACGGGTGAATTAATTATGTAGACATCCCATCGTATCTAATTGACCTTAATAAACATATATTTATTGAAGTTTAATTAGATAAAGTTAGGTATTTAGAACCTTGTCAAATGAGGTTCTAAATATTTTTTTGGAAAGGTTTTACAAATCGGATCACAAGAAAAATAGAGATAAATTTAGTAAGTAATATTCCTATATATCAATATAATAAAGAGTGTCATTTAAATCTTAATACAAACATAACGATAATTATATAAATTCATATAAAATTAAAGGTATACTTCTTGATATTAATAAAACTAAAAGGAAGTAGGAGATAAAATGGGTTTTTGGTATTTTCTAATACTCTTTGTAGGTATCGCTCTTATTATAGTAGGTATGTTAAATAAAGATGTTTCACGGTCAGTTAAAATTGTAAGTATGTCGTTTATTATCGGGGTTTTATTTATTATCATTTCGTTAATTATGCTATTGCCAGGCAGCTCTGAAATAATTGCTCAATTATTACAACTGAATTAATAAAAAAAATGTATTTAAATTATTAAAAATAGGAGGAAGGCCTATATGAAAATACTATTTTATATAGTTTCATTTATAATGCTGGTATCACTTATAATTGTTTATATCACTTATGTTAATTACTATGGAGACTTAATTTGGGTTCCTGGGATCTTACTATTTGCAGGACTGTGTTTTAATTGGTATCTTTTTTCTAGCTTATTTAATAAGTTGAGTAAGCATAAAGAGGAATAAAAGATGCATAAAATCCTGTATCAATGAACTTACTTTGACAAAGGTTCCTGTCTCATATTTTTAGTCAGAAAAGATAGAACCTTATTTTTCAAAGTAAGGTTCTATCTTTCGTAATATCAGAATCATTGAAGATGAAATTAGATCAATTTTATTAAATTTAAGATCGGTCTTTTTACTTTTAAACTACTTTAAAATAAAGTACATTTAACTGAATAATTATAAAAGGAGGGAAAAAATGTTATTCGAAGGCTTTAAACTAAAAGTAGTAGATACTGGTGAAGTTAAAATTCGGTTACGCTATGGTGGTGAAGGTCCGCCGTTGCTGCTTTTACACGGCCATCCCCAAACTCACATGATGTGGCATCATATCGCTCCGCTTTTGGCTAGAGACTTTACAGTAGTCATGCCTGATTTAAGGGGGTATGGAGACAGTTCTAAACCTCCAACAACGATAGACCACTCTCCTTATTCCAAACGAGCAATGGCAAGAGATCAAATAGCTGTGATGAAACATCTAGGATTTACCCAATTTGCTGTTGCAGGACACGATAGAGGCGGTAGATGTGCCTATCGCTTAGCACTTGATTTTCCTGAAGCTGTTACAAAGCTTGCTATCCTAGATATCATTCCTACTGGAGAAGCGTTTAAGCATACTAATAAAGAATTTGCTATGGGATTCTGGCATTGGTTCTTTCTAGCACAGCCCTTCGATCTTCCTGAAAAGATGATTGGAGAAAATCCAGATAACTTCTATTTCCGAGGAGACAGAAGTCTGTTTCATCCTGAAGCATTAGCTGATTATTTACGCTGCATTCACCAGCCTGATACGATTCATGCAATGTGCGAGGATTATCGGGCTGGTGCTTCTATCGACCTTAAATTAGATAAGGAGGACCAAGGAATAAGAAAAATCAGTTGTCCAGTTCTGGCATTGTGGAGTGATCACGGTGAACTTCCTGACTGGTATGATGTGTTATCGGTCTGGCAAGATTGGGCTGATGAAGTACAAGGACGTGGAATAAATTGTGGGCATTATTTAGCAGAAGAAGCACCTCAAGAGACTTACGAGGAGTTTTATAAATTCTTTAAAGCTTAAAACCGCAACAATGTAAGCGATGTTATGACGACGAGGATTACCGAACTTTTCAAAATAAATGCTTTAAAGATGAAGTAAGCTCTCATTAAATGTTTCAATATATTCAATAAAATAGAAGATAAATTAAAAATAAGTAAAAGTATGCTCAGAATACTCCTCTTCTGTAGAGAATTCCCTCCTGAGTGACTTATTACACATTTTTTAAATGAAATACATGAAATTGGATAAAACAATGTATCTAAAAAAGGTATCCGCTTATTTTTAGCGAATATCTTTTATAAAAGTAGCTCTGTAAAAGATTTTTCATTTAACCTTCATATGTGTTTTTTTCAGCAGTTAAAAATACTTTTACTTCTTCTCTTTTCCCCATTTCAGAGCCGCAGCGCTTGAATGTGACTGCTAAACTAAATAGTGCAGATATTGCTAAATAAGAATGTGCACTTTTCCCCAATTACTTCCTTTGATTTG
>NZ_JBEMBC010000130.1:0-4834 GCF_040274425.1 Carnobacterium sp. | reverse complement strand
TTTGTTTTGGACAATGCCTTTTGTGTTATATGATGTTTATAGAGATATCTATACGGTAGGCAGATGGCAAAATAGAAGAACAAAAATTGAAAGGAGCACGAATAAAATGAAAAAATCAAAATTAATCAATATGGGTAAAGATCATGCACATGACGCATTTGACATGGCCAAAGATTATCTTCCATCGACACATCAGTTAGCTAAAGCGAAGATGAAGGCAGATAAGAAGTTGGCTATGGGAGCTGCTAAAGCAATGCCACAGAAAGTAAAACGAATGGAATTAGCAAAATTAATTGTTTTACCGATAGCAGGCGCGTTAGCTGGATTATTGTTTGCACCTAAATCTGGGAAAGAATTACGAACAGATATAAAAGGTAAAATCACTGATGCAAAAGACACTGGCATGGAAAAAGGGAAAGAATGGAAAGAAAAGGGCGTAGAAAAAGCTCAAGACATGAAAGAGAACCACATGGAGAAGACGGATATAGAACATAAAGGTGCTCCTTCCGATGAACCAGAATCAGCGCATGGAAATGTTCATGGTACGCCGGCGGAACCAACTGAAGATCAAACTATTCCAGCTGATAAATTGGATGAAACATTAGATGATCTAGGCTATGATTCTGAAAAAGAATTAGTAGAAGAAGAAAAATAATTAAATCAAAATAGACCACCCTTTTCTGTCATATGATGATGACAAAGAAGGGTGGTTCTTTTTTAGAAAACTCTTAGTATAAAAAAACAATAAAAGATAGACCGTTACAGCATAAGGTTCAAGGCGCTTTCCGCTAATTGGAAGGTGTCTTTTTTGTGATTTCTCAATTGAAATACTTATATATATTGGAAGTTCTTAGAGATATTTATATTTGTAAAATGCTTCTGAAATTAGTTTCTTTAGATAAATTATTGTAATAATCGTGTTAAAGTCGTATAATTAAACTTGTATTAATAAAATTGTTCGTATATAGATTAAGGAGTTGTATTGTTGATGATTCAAAAGTTTTTTGATTTAAGTAATAAAAATACTACTGTACGAAAAGAAATGCTGGCTGGTTTGACCACTTTCATGACAATGGCTTATGTGCTAGTTGTTCAACCTAGTGCAATGGTCGGGTTCGGTCCTGAGCAGTCATTTACAGATATCAATGGTTTAGTTATTTCTAAAGCTTCAATTTTAATTATGACCGCACTTATTTCTGGTTTGATTACATTAATCATGGCACTGTACGCAAATGTACCATTTGCCTTATCGACTGGTATGGGAACAAACTTCTTGTTCAGTGGATTGCTTCGTTCAGAAACGTTATCGTTTGGGAATGTTATGGCCATTACCTTAATTAGTGGGATGATTTTTGTAGTTTTGTCATTGTTCGGTATTAGAGATTTGATCGTGCGATTAATACCGACAAATATTAAGACATCCATTTCGGTCGTCATCGGTTTTTATATTGTTTACTTAGGATTTAAGAACTCTGGACTTGGAGATTTTTCAGAGGGTATTAGGTTAGGAAATTTGTCGGATTCAGCCGTTTTCTTAACAATATTAGGAATTTTGATTATTGCAATTTTAAGTGCGTATAAAGTAACCGGCGCATTATTGATTGGGATCATCGCAATCACGATAATAAGTATACCTTTCGGAATTACTGCATTACCAGGTTCGGTTGCTGAATTGCCTGATGTTTCAGGGTTGAAAAGTGTCATGTTTTCTTATGACTTCAAGGGATTGATATCTGGAAACACGCTTGTTCTTATCTTTATTGCATTCTTCGGAGATTTTTTCTCTACATTAGGCACGGTACTTGGAGTAGCTCAAAAAGCAGATCTATTAGATGAGAATGGTGATTACCCTGATATCCAAAAACCGTTTATAGTAGATGCTTTTGGAACGGTTATAGGGTCAGTATTCGGATGTACAACTATTACGACCTTCGTAGAATCTTCTTCTGGAGTAGAAGCAGGTGGAAGAACGGGATTGACTTCGTTGACAACATCACTATTATTTTTCGCTTCAATGCTGTTTGCTCCAATCTTTTTAATGATACCTGATGCAGCGACAAGCCCTGCTCTGATCTTTGTTGGGTTTAGTATGATTTCAGCTATATCTAAAATTGATTTTTCAAATTTTGTTGAGTCTTTTGGACCGTTTATAATGATTATCTTTACAATCTTCACAGCTGGAATGGCTACAGGTATAAGTGCCGGTATTCTGGCAGATGTGGCAATCAAAACGTTTACTAAAACAGAACATAAAGTGCATTTTGGAATGTATCTTTTAAGTATTCCATTGATTATGTATTTTATATTTCAATAATAAAAATAATCTACAATTCACAGTTAAAGCATAGTAGAAGTTTTGCTATGCTTTTATTTAATTGAATACCAAGTAGGAGGATACTATGAGAATCGAGTTAACGAATAAAAGAGAATTATTGAAAGCAGCTTTAGGAGAAATAAAGTGTGATCTAGCAATAATCAACACAACTTATATGAATTTATTTACAGGAGAGACCTATCCAGCGGATGTTTTTATTCATAAAGGTGTTATTGTTCATGTGGAAGACAATGCCTTAGGTACTGGGCAAGACAAGGCAAAAAAAGTTATTGATGCAAAAGAAGCCTATATTGTTCCTGGCTTTATCGATGCTCATATGCATGTAGAAAGCACGATGCTAACACCACGTAATTTTGCTGAAGCGGTTATTCCACATGGCACAACAACGGTAGTAACAGATCCTCACGAAGTGGCAAATGTCGTTGGAGAAGAAGCGATAAAATATATGCATGACGCTGGATTAGACCTTCCTATGAGACAATACATCAATATTCCATCTTGTATTCCTGCCGTTCCAGGATTGGAAGAGTCAGGAGCAGCTTTTGATGCTGTAATAGTAGAACGTTTAGCTCAATTAAAAAATGTTATTGGGTTAGCAGAGGTCATGGATTTTAAAGGAGTAGAAAATGGTGCAGATAGAATGATGGATATCATCGAAGTTGCTGAGAAGAATGGACTGTATATACAAGGACATATTCCAGGAGGGCAGGGAAGAGAACTTAGTGCATACCTGATTGGAGGACCTACAACGGATCATGAAACAAGAAACCCCAATGAAGCGAAAGCAAAACTGCGAGCAGGTATGTATGTAGATGCTAGAGAATCTTCGATGTCACACAATGTCGAGCAAATATGGGAAGATGTAAAAGACTTACCATGGAAAGACCGGTTGACGGTTTGTACAGATGACGTCGAATCATCAGACTTGCTGCACGTAGGTCACGTCAACCATGTAGTCAGAACTTTAATTCAAAATGGAATGGAAACGATAGAAGCCATTAAAGCCGCAAGTTTAAGAGTGGCAGAGCAAGTCGGTATTATTAACTTAGGTGCTGTTGCACCAGGATATGTAGCTGATTTTCAATTGTTTTCAAACTTAGATTCACTAGAACCTGATCAAGTTTATTTTGAAGGGAAATTAGTTGCAGAAAATGGTAGAATGGTTGGGAAAATTGAACGTCACTCATTTGAAATTGAAAAAATGAATACAGTAAATGTACCACCATTAGCTATCGAAGAATTTTTGATCAAGGCACCAAATCATCAAATGGATGGGACCATTAAAGTCAATATTCCAACCTACCTTAGCTTGGATGCTTCTGTTACAACTTTGCAAGTAGAAGATATTCCAGTTAAGAATGGTTATCTAGATATCAGTCATGATCCTGAACTTGCTTTTGTTATGACAGCCAACCGATATGGTACAGAAAATAAGACAGTCGGACTAGTTCGTAATTTTGGAAATATTGAAGGGGCTGTTGGTAGTACAGTGGCCCACGATCATCATAATCTTATGATCGTGTATCGATTTGCTGAAGGAGCTAAAAAAGTATACGATCACTTAGCAGAA
Organism: Carnobacterium sp.; assembly: GCF_040274425.1. Classification (NCBI taxonomy): domain Bacteria; kingdom Bacillati; phylum Bacillota; class Bacilli; order Lactobacillales; family Carnobacteriaceae; genus Carnobacterium; species Carnobacterium sp. The sequence continues at coordinate 929 of NZ_JBEMBC010000130.1, read as the reverse complement.
AGTGGAGGAGGAATCAGCTGTGCCAATCAGAATACTCTGCTTGATACGTTGAAATTGCCGGTATTTGGTTTAATGAGTGATTTAAATTGTTTTGATACTGCTAAGAGAGCCGAAGAAATGAAAGATGTTTTAAGATCTGTCGGTTTAAATACAAAAAATCCTTTATTAAGAATCGTAACATTGGGCCTCACGGTTATTCCAGAATATAAATACAGTGACTTAGGATTGGTCGACGTGATGAATACGACACTGATACCGATATTTCCTAGTAAATAAAGGTAAAAACAGTTGAAGTACCTTTAGGCAGTTGATTAGTTAATGCATTGAATTCTACCTAGTAGAGAGCATTTTTTATTGATTCTACAATATACTTTAGAAAAAGAGAATTGCCTTATGGCAGTTCTCTTTTTCTGCAATAAAATAAGTAAACTTAGACAAAACTTAGTAGGCGATAAGAGAATTCCTATTTTCAAATCTGCAGTGGAATTCCCAGTAAACGATGGCAGGATGTAAATTAATAATGATTGATTAGATTCATCCGCAACTGTTATCTTGGAACATTATGCTTGTAGGACTCTTTAAGTGAAAATAAATTTTCAAGATGTTGTTTTCTTTCTTCAGGCATTTGTTTCGCCATTTCAACGATCAATGTATCGATCAGGGCTACGACCGAAGTCATGGAATGGTAGTCATCGGGTAGGCCTCGTGCTACAAAAAAGGTTGTAACACCTTCTTCAGAAGTAGAGTTATAATGCCTATCTGCAAAAGACAGAATAGGAACTTTGATTTTTTTTCCATAGTCTTCTACCAGTTTGATTTCTCTAGGGACAGAACCGAACCCAAAAAGGACAATGGCATCTTCTTGCGAAAGGTTATTTAATTTCTCAAAAAGTTCTGAACCACTTGCAGTAACAAGCTGGATATCCAAG
>NZ_JBEMBC010000129.1:0-4876 GCF_040274425.1 Carnobacterium sp. | reverse complement strand
TTAATCAAAGTAACACAATTAGACCGAACAACAAAATATACATTTTTCCACGACGCTTTTCTCGAAAAAAGTCTATATTATAGACTAGAAAAAGCGTTACATAACTACGCAATAAGCATAAAGTGTATCAATTTTTTTGTTGTCCTTTTTGTTCGTCCTACTCATCCAAGAATTATTGCTTCTCTGATTGATGAATTAAAGATACCGGCCATTGCTGGTACAATTGCTAGTTTCGATACTTGTTTGATCATTTTAAATACAGAACAAGAAGCTCAACTATTGTGTACTTGTTTGTCTGATATTATTCTTGAGCAATCTACTGATGATTTAGAAAAAAAATTAGCTCCTTTATTTTAAAAAAATTTACATAAAAAAAACTAACCTGAACAAAAGGGGTTTTTACACCTCACTTTTTCAGATTAGTTTTTAATTTGTTACAATTTTATTTGTATTCTATCGCTTTTATATCAACATTAATATTGTTTTGAACAGCTTTAGAATATGGACAGAATGCATGTGCTTTTTCTGCTAATTCTTGGGTTGTTTCAAGATCTTGTCCTTCAATAGCAACAGTAAGTACAACAGATAGTTTGAAACCATTATCTGTAGGGTCTGAATTTAAAGAAACTTCTGCAGTTACTTCTGATTTAGCTTGAATTTTAGCTTGTTGAATCATAATTTCTAGTGCTGAATTGAAGCATGCACTGTAACCTAATGCAAATAATTGTTCTGGGTTGGTTCCTTGACCAGGTCCCCCCATTTGTTTTGGAGTAGATACTTTCACAGAAAAAGAACCATCAGGTAAACGACTTTCACCGTTACGTCCACCAGTATTGATTGCAGTTGTTTGGTACATTAATTTTGATTCAGTCATGATTAATTCCTCCTAAAATTTTTGTTAGTTCATTTATTTTTCCTAAAATGTCAAAATATTCTTTTTCATCCAAATTTAACAGGTCTAGGCAGGCAGAAACCTTCTCAAGCAACTCATCCTTTAAATCATCAGCTTTTGAAGTAGTCGCAATGATTACTCTTCTTTCATCTTCCGGATGACGATTTCGAGTAATAAATCCATTTGCTTCCATTCGCTTCAGCATCGGTGTTAAAGTTCCACTATCCAGTCCAAGTCTAGTTCCTAATGATTGAACACTCAGCCCAGATTCTTCCCATAGTACAAGCAATGTGACATATTGAGTATACGTAAGAGAAAAGGGTTCTAATACCGGACGATAAAGTTTCGTAAACTGTTTCGATAAAGAATAAGTAGAAAAACATAACTGTTCTTCTAGCAAAAAGTTGTTTCCTTCCATACTTGTTCCTCCTAAATAAGTTGTGCACAATTAAATTGTACACTATTTAATTTTAAATTACAATAGTTTTTAGCTTTCTATCCTTCAATGATTTTCACCATAAAATTTCGTTCTCTCGGCCCGTCAAATTCACAAAAATAAAGACTTTGCCATGTCCCTAAAATCAAACATCCCTTAGAGATTATTAAGGTTTCACTTGCCCCTAGAACGGAAGATTTCATATGCCCATCTGAGTTTCCTTCCATATGTATATACTCTTCTTTATTGGGAAACGTCTGGTTTAATCCTAAACTCAGATCCGTTTTGACATCTGGATCTGCATTTTCATTAATGGTGATCGCTGCTGTAGTATGGGGGCAAAATACTAACATTAGTCCATTCTTTATCCCACTTCTAGATAAAGCTTGTTGCAAATACTCATCAATGTTTATAAACGATTGTTTTTCTTCTGTTGAAAGCTCAAATGTATAAAGGTTATTGGTCATGTTATTCAGCTCCATTTCCTCTTTTCCTCCATCATACAGTATTCTAAAGTAATCCTAAACATATACGCTAGAAACTGATATACTAAGAGAATAAAAATAAGTAGAAAGTCGGTGAAATCTTGCAGATTTATATCGATGCAGATGCCTGTCCAGTAAAAAATATTATTATTGAAGAAGCTTTAGCAAAGAACATTCCTGTCACACTTGTAACCAGTATCTCGCACTTCTCGACCAAAGAGCAGCCTGCGGGAGTAAATACCGTTTATGTTGATACGGGAGCTGAAGCTGCAGATTATCGGATCATAAAATTAATCGAAAAAGGCGATATCCTTATCACACAAGATTACGGTCTAGCTTCGTTAGGATTAGGAAAAGGGTGTACTGTTCTTCACCATACAGGATATACGTACACCTCAGAAAATATCGATCAATTGCTGCAATCCCGTTATTTGAGTGCTATGGTTCGAAAAAGCGGCAAACGAACAAAGGGTCCAAAACCATTTACAGATGAGAACCGTAGAGAATTTAGACAACGATTCAAAGAACTTCTTGCTACTGTATAAAAAAACATTCCTATTTTGATGGTTTCTTCATCAGAAATTGGAATGTTTTTTGTATCAATTGTTTTGCCGTCACCGGAAGGTCCTACTCTTTCGTGAAGGGGCATTTCATGGAAGAGTGGGACCTAAAAGTAGCTTTACTGATCTGTGAAACGACTCTCCACGGATGAGTGACGCCTAAAATGAGCTTCACTTCCCCATGAAAGTTAGTTCCACGTCTAAGTGAGGCACTAAAAAGAGGAGAGTGGTAAAAAAAGCGTTTAGACCCGAATCACTGGAGCGAATAAGCGCAGTATGGTCATCGACCATCGAGCATTATTCGTGAAGTGGACGTCGGGTCTGCTTTTTGGAGCACGTTTTAGAATAAACAGCCTATTCAAAAAACTGATAAGAAATCAAGCTTCATTTTAACTTAATTTCTATCTATTTTTTTATAGTTTAAAGTGACTAACCATTTCAGTGAGGTTTTCAGCTAGGTTGGCAAGTTGTTCTGAACTTCCAGCAACTTCCTCCATAGAGCTCGTAATTTGTTGTGAAGCTGCAGATGTCTGTTCAACTCCAGCAGCCGATTCTTCTGAAACAGATGCAATTTCTTCAATGGAGCTATTCATGATTTCGCTATTAACTTTGATGCTTTCCAAGTTATCAGAGATTCCTTTGATTCCATCTACCATAGTAGTAACAGAAGCATTGATCTGATTAAACGTTTGACCGGTCTTAGCAATTTGACTTGTTCCTTCTTCTACTTCAACATAACCCGTTTGCAATGAATCACTTACTCGTTTAGACTCCGCTTGTATCTTTTCAACAAATCCAGTAATATCTGCGATAGAAACTGCCACTTGTTCAGCTAATTTACGGACTTCATCAGCAACCACAGCAAATCCTCTACCATGTTCGCCAGCACGTGCTGCTTCAATTGCTGCATTTAAAGCTAATAAATTAGTTTGATCCGCAATTTTTTGGATGATCACGACTAAATTATTGATCTCTTGAGTTTGATTGTCTAAAGTAGTCATTTTCGCTACAGCATCTTGAACGATTTCATCGATTTTAGCCATTTGACGACTGGAATCTTCCATATACTGCTTTCCTTCACTAGTCATCGTCAATACGCCCATTGAAGATTCTTTGATTTTTTCGCCACTCTTATTCGTACTTTGGACTTTTTTAGTGAAATTTTCCATGACAACAGCTAAATTACTAGCAGTTGTTGCTTGTGTCTCTGATCCTGTTGCTAACTCTTGCATTGTTATAGCTACTTGCTCAGAACCTGACTTAACTTCACTGGCAGATTGTGTCAGCTCTTCACTATGGCTATTCAATTCTTCAGTTGCATTAGCAATACCCTGCATAACGCTTTTGACCGTTTTTTGCATTTTATTCATAGAGATACTTAGTTTTCCCGTTTCATCTTTTTCGGTTACTTCTAGTGGTTCTAAACTAAGATCACCCGCAGAAATAGCTTGCATTCTTTTCATAACAACGTGCATTGGTTTGGTAATAGTGAGAGACGTTAAATAGGCTATTAATACAGACAATACCAATACAAAAACCATCATGATAAAGCTGACCAATTCAACTCGATCTCCATTTTTGATCACTTGTTCGCCAATTTTGGTGATTTCTTCTTCCCGTTCATCAGCTAATTTTGAAAAACCAGCAGTCAATTCTCTTTCAATCGGAAGTGCTTCTTCTGTCATGATTTCGTTTACTCTATTTGTATTTCCTTTATCGTACTCAGCTAAAGCTTCATCAGTAAGCATACCCCATTCGACTTTTTTACTGATCAAGTCATTTAATTCTTTAGAATCACTTAAATCTAAAGCTGTATTTTCTAATTCAATACTTAAAGCCGTTTCTGATTCAAATTCTTCTCTATAGGTTTCATCTTCATATAACATGAAACCTCTTAATAAACTTGTTCGTTTATTCATATTTGTTGCCAATTTTTCATCTACTATTAATAAATCCATTTCTTCTTCTAAAATTTCTTTCATTGACCCATTTGTTCTATTTAAGGCTACGATTGTATAAAAAGTTACGATCAACATAAATACGGTGGTAATTGCAAAACCTGCTAAAATTTTCGCTCGAATACTTTTAAACTGAAACATCTTTTTCATTTTTTTGCTCCCTCTTATTTGTTAGCTGATCAAGAGTTGTTGCATTATACAAAACTCTTGATCACTAACTCCCTTTTTTATTCTTAAAGAACTGATTTTGTACCTTTACTCCTTTGCCTCTTATCAAAAAGACAATCCTATAGTTCTTATTCCATCAAATAATTATGGCCGATTCATGCAGTGAGGCTGGAGAAATTTCCCAGCCACTCTATTTATTCTCCTATTATTCGAAAAAATTTCCCACTAGTTTAGAGTTTAAATTCATCAACCATATCCGCTAAACCTTTTGCCAAATCAGCCAATTGTTCTGAATTCCCGGCAACTTCTTCCATAGAACTCGTGATTTCTTGTGAAGCAGCTGAAGTTTCTTCGATTCCAGCAGCAGACTCTTCTGA
>NZ_JBEMBC010000128.1:0-4913 GCF_040274425.1 Carnobacterium sp. | reverse complement strand
TAACTTTATTCTACAGAAGGGACTTCCTTTTTTGTATGTTTTTTATTCATTTACACAAAATATTTTACACTCTCAAAAAACTTATCGTTCATTATAAAAAGTAGACAAGTTTACCGAGTATCTCAAACTAGTTAAACCATTATGGAAAGTGGGACCTGGTTTGATGAAACAATACCTTTAGCTAATTTTTCAAAATCAAGAAGTTCATTGATTTTTTCTGGTGATAGCCAATTTTTTTCAAGAAGAATATGGCGAATGGAATGTCCAGTTTGTAAGGATTCTTTTGCTAGTTCACTTGCTCTTTGATAACCGATCAACGGACAAAGAGCGGTAACGATTCCAGGACTTTGTTCAACTTGATTCCGACAGTGTTCCTCATTGGCAGTAATGCCAATAATGCAGTTATCCGTCAAGGTCATCACAGCATTTGTCAGTAATTCTATAGAACTAAAAAGATTTCGGAAAATAATAGGTTCAAATGGGTTTAGTTCAAGTTGACCAGATTCGGCAGCCATTGTGATAGTAAGATCATTTCCGATAATTTGAAAGGCAACTTGAGAGACGACTTCTGGAATGACTGGGTTGACTTTTCCTGGCATGATTGAAGATCCATTTTGCATCGAGGGCAAATTAATTTCTCCAAACCCGGTTTTTGGGCCACTAGACAATAAGCGAAGGTCGTTGCACATTTTTGAGAGCGTAACAGCAGCTGTTTTTACAACTCCTGAAACACGAACAAATCCATCAACGTTTTGAGTGGCATCATATAGATCCTCAGCTTGCTGTAAAGGCAGCTTCAGTTCATGAGCAAGATTTTTAGCAATTTCCGCTGAATAACCTGCGGAGGCATTGATGCTATTTCCAATAGCTGTAGCGCCAATGTTAAGAGTATACATCTCACTTGTTATAGTAATTAGCTGTTGAATGTCACGCTGAACAGCAGATTGATAGGCTTTAAAAGAACGTCCTAAAATTGTAGGGACAGCATCTTGCAATTGCGTTCTTCCCATTTTGATAACGTTTGAAAATTCGGTTGCTTTTCGCTCCAATGTTTTTTCTAAATAGGTAAGATTTGAGATGAGTTGTGGCAGCAATTCTAAAACCGTTAGTTTTCCGGCTGTTGGAAAGACATCATTCGTTGATTGAGAACAGTTTACGTGATCATTAGGGTGGACCAGTTCATAAGTTTCCTTTGTCCCTCCAAGAAGTTCACTGGCACGGTGTGCAATAACTTCATTCATATTCATATTAGCTGAAGTTCCGGCGCCACCTTGAATAGCCTCAACGATAAAATCATTTTGAAATTGTCCAGCAATAATTTCATCACTTGCTTTACAGATAGCCTCTGTAATTGGAGCTGATAGATTTTTTTCTTGATAATTGGTGATTGCGGCTACTTTTTTTATGAGCGCTAATTTTTTGATAAGGATAGGATGGAGCTTTTCACCGGATAGTGAAAAATTGTTTTTTGCTCGTAGGGATTGTACTCCGTAATAGGCTTCACTTGGAATGGGTAAGCTGCCAATAGAGTCAAATTCTATTCGTGTATTCATTTCTGTCACGCTCCTCAAATGTAGGGTAAAAGACTTTTGTTAAAATCTATTTTAAAAGATACCATGCTGAAACCGAGGAGTAAATAGCCAAATAATAAGAAAAAACAAATGATTGGTATAGGTGTCGATTTAATTATATAATATGATATTTGATTGTTTAAACTTTGTTTTATTAAGCGTAAATATTTTTTTGTTTGAAATGTCTACCTCAATCTGTATAATCTAACTAGAAAGAAAATCTTAAAAAAGGATGGGATAAAGTGGATAGTATTGATAAACAGATTATTCAGTTATTGGGAGATAATGCACGAGCATCATTAAAAGAGATTGCAACTGAAACATTTTTATCCTCTCCTGCCATATCTGCACGGATTGCTCGTTTAGAGAATGAAGGGATCATTACAGGCTATTCAGCTCAAATAAATTTACATAAGTTAGGTTATCATATTACTGCGTTCATCAATTTGGAACTGAGCCCTAAGCAAAAACCGACATTTTATCCATTTGTCAAAGCATGTCCTAATATCCTTGAATGCAATTGTGTAACAGGAGAGTACTCCATGCTTTTAAAAGTGGCTTTTCCATCTACAGTTGAGCTGGATGGGTTTATTGGTGAATTACAGCAGTTTGGAAAAACCTATACGCAGATTGTTTTTTCGACTAGCATAGAACCAAGAGGGATTCAGTTAAAAGAATAGAGTGACAAAAAAAGATCTCACTTTCCCATAGAAAGTGAAATCTTTTTTTGATTTTATGACTAGGTTTTATCGAATCTGTCCTTCCCCAAAAATAATGTATTTGGATGAAGTCAGTTCATTTAGACCCATTGGCCCACGGGCATGTAATTTTTGAGTGCTTATTCCGATTTCTGCACCAAATCCAAATTCGAAACCATCTGTAAAACGAGTAGAAGCATTAATGTAAACAGCAGCAGAGTCAACTTCGCGATGAAATTGAAGACCGGAAGCATAATCATCTGTCACGATAGCTTCAGAATGGCCAGTACTGTAACGATCAATGTGTTCAATCGCTTCATCTAGAGAAGAAACAACCTTAACAGCTAAAATAAAGTCTAAGAATTCTGTTTCCCAGTCTTCTTGAGTAGCTGGTATGGCTTTTTTCAAATAAGATAAGGCTTTTACATCTGCTCTTAATTCAACATTCCAAGGAGCTAAAGCTTTTTCAATTACAGGTAAAAAGCTTTCCGCTACGTCTTCATGAATCAATAAGGTTTCAGCAGCATTGCATACAGAAGGTCTAGAACATTTGGCGTTTACAATAATATCAGTTGCCATGGCTAATTGAGCATCTTTATCAATATAGATATGACAATTTCCCGTTCCGGTCTCAATTACAGGGACGGTAGCTGTTTCTAAAACGGCTTGAATTAATTTTGCCCCACCACGTGGAATCAAGACGTCCAAATAACGATTTAATCGCATCATTTCGTTAGAGCTTTCGCGTGTGGTATCTTCAACTAATTGGATCGTTGTAGAAGGGAAAACTGTTGTGGTAAGTGCATCTTGTAATATGCGAACAAGTGCTTTATTTGAATGGATAGCTTCCTTACCACCACGTAAAATAACCGCGTTACCGGCCTTGAAACACAATGATCCAGCATCGGTCGTTACATTTGGACGAGATTCATAAATAATCCCAATGACTCCTAATGGGACACGTTGTTTTCCAATTGTTAACCCAGCTTCGTTTTTCCACATTCCATCAACTTTTCCAATTGGATCGGGTAAGACGGCTATTTTAAGGATTCCATCAGCCATACCTTCGATGCGTTCCTTAGTTAAGATTAAACGATCTATCATATTTTCCGATATTCCGTTTTCCTTAGCAGCTATTAAATCCAACTTATTTGCTGTGAGAATAGTGTCTGTATGAGCAATCAAAGCTTGGCTCATTAATTTTAATGCTTCATTTTTTTCAGATGAGGTAGCTCTTGCAAGCGAGCGTGCCGCTTTCTTTGCTTTTTCACCTAATTGAATCAATGTTTCCATAAAAACACCCCTTCTAATTTATTCAGCTGAGAATAAGGTTCCTATTTGTTTGCCTTCAATAATATCAAAAATAATCGTGGGGTCTTCACCGTTAGCCAACACCATTTGACTGGTATTTTTTAAAATGTGATTAGCAGCAATCAACTTGGTAGACATTCCGCCAGTTCCATAGCTAGATCCTTTTCCGCCCGCAAGAGCATATAAGTCTTCCGTAATGGTGTGGATTTCATGAAAAAGAACAGCATCAGGCTCATCATTTGGGTTTTTATCATAAAACCCGTCAATATCTGATAACATAATCAGCAAATCAGCGTCTGTAATTTCTGCAACGATAGCGGATAAGCGATCGTTGTCACCAAATTTGGTTAAATGATCCAATTCATCAACTGCAACAGTATCATTTTCATTTACGATTGGAATAATACCTTTTACAAGCAATTGTTCAAATGTATTGATCGCATTTAGACGGCTAGTTGGAAATTCTACAATGTCACGGGTCATTAAAACTTGGCCGATAATCTGTCCATAGCCATAAAAGAATTTGCTATATAAATTCATCAATTCGGTTTGGCCTACAGAAGCTACAGCTTGTTGCTCAGGGATAGTTTTTGGTCGTTCACTAAGATGTAGACGAGAAATACCCACTCCCACAGCTCCAGAAGATACTAGAATCACTTCTTTTCCTTGGTTTTTTAAATCAGATAAGACAAAAGCTAATTTTTCTAAACGTTGTAAATTAATAGTACCATTAGGATACATGATCGTGCTGGTTCCAACTTTTACAACGATACGTTTACATGTAGCTAATAATTGTCGAGAAGTAGTCGTCATTTTTTTCATCCATTCTATACTTGATAACCCTGAAAAGTTCGGTTTAGTTTAATGAATGTGTTCATTAAACAGTAAGACATTCTATTCCATTTATTCTACCAGTTTCTAAGGTAAAAAACTATTCTTTCTGGCTTTGGACTAAAGAGATAAAAGAAGAAAGGCTGTATATTTTTTGATATTGATAAATCAGTTAAATCGATTAACCAAAATTTTTGGAGGAATAGGGGGTGCTTGTAGCCGTGTAAAGGATTCAATGCGAATTACAAAACGTTAACGCTTCAGCGATTACGCTTTGTTTGAGGCTTGAAAGTCTGAAGATTATGGATCTCAGGCTTCAGACGGTCCCATGGCTCTCCACAAGCAAACCCGTCCATTCCAGAAGAAATTTTATTTTATCGCACCAACATTATTTGTTAAAGAACCAGAATAAAAGGCCCTGGCAGATTGAACTGGTCCCTGTCAAGTAGACAGTGTAAAAAATAAAAACATATTTGTTTTAGACTTATGCTATGTGCATAAG
>NZ_JBEMBC010000127.1:0-4929 GCF_040274425.1 Carnobacterium sp. | reverse complement strand
CTGAGATTGGAAAATTAAAGACGGTATTATTGAAAAGACCAGGAAAAGAAGTAGAAAATTTGACTCCTGAAATTATGGAGCGCTTGTTATTTGACGATATTCCTCATTTACCGGTTATTCAAAAAGAGCACGATGCCTTTGCACAAGCATTAATCGATCGCGGAGTTGAAGTACTGTATTTGGAAAAACTAGCAGCAGAAGCAATTAATGCTGGTAAGATGAAAGAAAAATTTGTTGACCGAATTTTAGATGAATCAAATATTGAAACTGATGGTATTAGAGAAGGACTAAAGAAGTATCTTTTAAGTCTTGACACACAAGAAATGGTTGATGCTATCATGGCAGGTATCCGAAAAAAAGATGTCAGTATTGAAAGCCATCATTTAGCAGACGTATCAAGTGAAGAAGTTTACCCATTCTTTATGGATCCAATGCCTAATCTTTATTTCACTAGAGATCCAGCTGCGGCAATTGGAAAAGGGTTGACGATCAATCATATGGCTTTTGAAGCTCGTAATCGAGAGTCGTTGTTTATTGAAGCGATCATGAAGTACCACCCAAGATTTGCTGATCAAGATGTCGAAGTGTGGCGAGATCGTAATCACACGTCTCGAATTGAAGGCGGAGATGAACTGGTTTTAAACGATAAAGTACTAGCGATTGGTATCTCCCAACGAACTTCAGCTAAAGCTATTGAACAACTAGCAATCGAATTGTTTGAACGCAACTCTAATTTTGAAAAAGTATTGGCGATAAAAATTCCCAATGTTCGTGCGATGATGCATTTGGATACAGTGTTCACAATGGTTGATTATGATAAATTCACTATCCATCCTGGCATCCAAAAAAATAATGGTGAAGTAGACACCTATATTTTAGAAAAAGGGGACGAACCTGGAAAAGTAAAGATGACCCAGCGTTCAGACCTACAAGAAGTTTTACGTGAAGCACTTGATGTACCAAAATTGACATTGATACCATGTGGTGGCGGAGATGCTATTGCTGCTCCTCGTGAACAATGGAATGATGGCTCTAATACATTAGCTATCGCTCCTGGAGTAGTGGTCACGTATGATCGCAACTATGTTTCCAATGCATTGTTAAGAAGCCATGGAGTCGAAGTGATTGAGATTGCCTCCAGTGAATTGTCTAGAGGCCGTGGTGGTCCACGATGCATGAGCATGCCTTTGATTCGGGAAGATTTACCAAAATAATAAGAATTGTTTTAAAAATCAGACATAAGCATATGGAGGAATAAGTAATGACAAAACAAGTATTTCAAGGACGCAGTTTGTTAGCTGAAAAAGATTTTACAAAAGATGAATTGATGTATTTGATCGACTTATCCGCACATTTAAAAGAGCTGAAAAAGAAAGGGATCCCACATCATTATTTAGAAGGAAAAAATATCGCTTTGCTGTTTGAAAAAGCGTCTACACGTACACGGGCTGCTTTTACGACGGCTGCGATCGACTTAGGTGCACATCCAGAGTACCTTGGGAAAAATGATATCCAATTAGGCAAGAAAGAATCTGTTGAAGATACAGCACGAGTACTCGGAAGCATGTTTGATGGAATTGAATTTCGTGGATTCAAACAAAGTACCGTAGAGCAATTAGCAGAATTTTCAGGTGTTCCCGTATGGAATGGGTTGACGGATGAATGGCATCCAACGCAAATGATCGCAGACTTTTTGACGGTGAAAGAAAAATTTGGTCGGCTTGAAGGCATCACTTTGACATATGTTGGAGATGGGCGTAATAATATGGCAAACAGCCTGCTAGTCACGGGTGCAATTTTAGGAGTGAACATTCGAATTGTCTCACCTGAATCTTTATTTCCAGAAAAAGAATTAGTTGACATGGCTCAAGCGTTTGCGGATCAATCTGGTAGCAAACTGATGATCACAAAAGATGTTGCAGAAGGCGTTAAAGATGCAGATGTGTTATACACCGATGTTTGGGTATCTATGGGAGAAGAAGATAAGTTTGCAGAACGAATCGAGTTATTGACTCCTTATCAGTTAAATATGGATATGGTTCGTGCAACTGGTAAAGATGATATGATTATTTTACACTGTCTACCAGCCTTCCATGATACCAATACCGACTATGGAAGAGACGTAAAAGCAAAACACCATATTGATGCGATGGAAATTACGGATGAAGCATTCAGAAGCAAACATGCACGTCAATTTGAGCAAGCAGAAAACCGGATGCATTCTATCAAAGCCATTATTGCTGCAACGTTAGGGAACTTATTCATTCCTAAAGTCTAAACAACAAAATAAATTGTATGAACCTACAAGTATGAGAAGTTGTAGTTCTCATACTTGTATTCATACGAATAAATGAATACCACACTTTAGTTTAGGCTACACAGTAAGTCATTAAAACTGAGGAGGAAAAATCGTGGAAGATAAAAAAGTAGGCTTGGTTCCTTTAATTGCCTTAGTTGTAGGTTCCATTATTGGTGGTGGAATTTTTAATTTAATGTCCGACATGGCTGTAGAGGCTTCTGTAGGTCCGGTAATTATTGGTTGGATTATAGCCGGCGTAGGAATGGGATTCTTGGCATTCTGTTTTCAAAATTTATCTGCTAAGCGTCCTGACTTGGATGCTGGGATTTATAGTTACGCTAAAGAAGGATTCGGAAAATATATGGGATTCAACTCAGCATGGGGGTATTGGTTGTCAGCATTTTTAGGAAATGTTGCTTACGGAACATTACTATTCAGCTCAATCGGGTATTTTTTTCCTATTTTTGGAGACGGTCAGAACTTAGCTTCTGTTATCGGGGCATCTGTTATGCTTTGGTTGGTTCACGCACTTATATTAAAAGGAGTCGAAACAGCTTCCTTTATCAATGCAATCGTCACAGCAGCAAAATTGATTCCGTTAGCCATCTTTTTTGTGGCCATGTTTGTAGCCTTTAAATTAGATGTTTTTACAGCTGACTTTTGGGGAACGATCTCCGGAAATTTTTCATTTAAAGAAGTGATGGACCAAGTTCAAGGTACGATGTTAGTTACGGTATGGGTATTTATTGGTATTGAGGGAGCAGTGGTCTTCTCCGGTCGAGCTAAGCATAAATCTGATGTTGGTAAAGCAACGATTATCGGTTTAGTAACCGTGATTGCCATTTATCTACTAACTACGATTTTATCAATGGCTGTTTTAACTAGACCTGAATTAGCTGACTTGCCTCAACCTGCAATGGCTTATTTGTTAGAAAGTGTTGTTGGTAAGTGGGGTGCAGTGTTGATCAATATTGGTGTGATCATTTCTGTATCAGGCGCTTGGCTTGCTTGGACTATGTTTGCGGCTGAATTGCCATTTCAAGCAGCGAAACAAGGTGCGTTCCCTAAATTTTTTATTAAAGAAAATAAAAATGGAGCACCTGTTAATTCATTATTATTTACAAATGTACTGATTCAATTGTTCTTATTCACTTTTTTAATCAGTTCAAGTGCTTACAATTTCGCTTTTTCATTGGCTTCATCAGCCATTTTAATTCCTTATGCATTTACAGCATTTTATCAGTTAAAACTGTCATTGATGGAAACAAGTGACACAAAACGTCGGAACCAAAATATTTTTATTGGAATAGTAGCGAGTATTTATGCTATTTGGTTGATTTATGCAGGCGGAGTGGATTATTTGCTGCTAACCATGTTGTTGTACGCACCAGGAATCATTATTTACGCTTGGGTACAAAAAGAAAATAAAGAAAAAATATTTACTAAGAGTGAATGGATTGCAGCAGCAGTCATTGTGCTTCTCTTTATACTAGCGATTATACAAATTGCAAATGGATCAATTGACATCAGTAATATGTAGAGGAGTGTGATAATGATGACAAAAAGAAAAATCGTTGTTGCTTTAGGTGGAAATGCGATATTGTCAAATGATGCAAGTGCGCAAGCACAACAGCAAGCACTTGAAGAAACAGCAGAATATTTGGTGAAGTTTATTGAGAATGGTGATGACTTGGTTATTTCACATGGCAATGGACCACAGGTGGGTAATTTATTATTGCAACAGATTGCAGGAAACACACCTAATAACCCTGCTATGCCATTAGACACCTGCGTAGCTATGACACAAGGAAGTATTGGGTACTGGATGCAAAACGCACTTGGGCGGGCCTTAGAGAAACGAAATATAGATAAGCAAGTGGTCTCATTGATCACTCAAGTCATTGTTGATGAGGCAGACCCTGCCTTTGAGCAGCCAAGTAAACCAGTTGGACCATTCCTGTCTAAAGAAGAAGCTGAAGCAGAAACGGAACGAACTCAAGCCGTTTTTAAAGAAGACTCTGGAAGAGGTTGGCGAAAAGTAGTTCCTTCGCCAAAACCAATCAGTATTAAAGAGCATATTGTGATCAATCAATTAGTAGAAAATGGAATCATTCCAATAACGGTTGGTGGAGGCGGTATTCCAGTCGTAAAAAGAGATAATGAGCTAAGAGGTATTGAAGCTGTAATCGATAAGGATTTTGCCTCTCAAAAACTAGCAGAGTTGATACAAGCGGACTTACTGGTTGTGTTGACGGGCGTCAATAATATCTATATCAATTACAATCAACCCAACCAAAAACAACTAAATGAAGTATCGGTTACAGAAATGAAAGGCTATATTGCTGAGCATCAATTTGCTGCAGGAAGTATGTTGCCTAAAGTAGAGGCTGCAATTGCGTTTGTAGAGAATTCAAAAAATGGAAAAGCAATCGTCACATCTTTAGAAAATATCGAATACGTTTTAACAGAAGGGGCGGGAACAATTATTACAAAATGATGTAAGCGCTATTAAAACGAACACATAATAAAGCAAAAAAAGCCTTTATTCAGAAGTGAACTGGTCCCTGTCAAGTAGACAGTGTAAAAAATAAAAACATATTTGTTTTAGACTTATGCTATGTGCATAAGTC
>NZ_JBEMBC010000126.1:0-4982 GCF_040274425.1 Carnobacterium sp. | reverse complement strand
GCAAATGTGTCGTAGCCGTAATTTTCAATTACTAAATCTGATTCACCAAACCCACGAAAGTCGATTCCAATCATTCGATACCCTCTAGGCAAAAAATAATTGTACTGGTATTCAAACATCTGATGATCAAACGGCCACCCATGTAAGAAAACAATTGGCTGACCATCTCCAACATCTTCCACTGCAATAGACGCATGATTCGTTCCCATAATCATTTTTTTCATCTTAGTTGCCTCCTATTACCTTCTCTACTTAAGTATAATAGAAGTGCTACTTTTTTAACGGGATAAAGCTCAGAGTCTCTCAACATTTTGTCGGTTTTAGCCCTCATTTTTTACTCGCGTAGACTTGGCATAAACCTTATAATGACTAGCGCAATTTAATCTACTATTTTTGACAAAAAACTCCCTCGTGAGATGCTTTACTTGTAATAAAATCAGTCTATGAAGAGAATGGAGGATTTTTATGTCAACAATGTTTTTTGTAAATTTCCCTGTATCTGATGTCAACCGCTCTGCTGCATTTTATGAAAAATTAGGTTTTGCTAAAAATAACGAATTCTCAAACGATGAAGCTGTGGCAATGGTTTGGGATGATCACTTTTGGATTATGCTGCTGAATCACGAATTTTATAGCCGTTTCATTAAAGATAAAACAATTGCAAACACTCAAACCACTAGCAGCTCTTTAATTGCATTCAGCTTAGAAAGTGCTGATGCAGTCAAAAAATTTGCTGAAACAGCCAAAGCCAATGGCGGTGATTTCCATAAAGTAGAAATGGGGATGTCTGAAGATCAAATGTTTTTACTTGAAGTACAAGATCCAGACGGAAATACCTTGGAGCCCAGTTGGATGGCTATGTAACTTGATTTATTCAAACCACTTAAATTACTAAATTGACGCAAAACACCTCTGTCGCATTCAGATACATTGAATGCGACAGAGGTGTTTTTATAAAGACGTTTTCTTATTTTCATAGAAATTCAATGGTTTGTTTGCCTGAAATAGGGTTAACATAGGTGTGACAATCCACTTCATACAATTCTTTAATGACCGCTTCTGTTAATACTTCTTCAGGTCTTCCTTCTTGAATGATTCGTCCATCTTTCATCGCATACAAATAATCCGTAAAGCGTGCAGCCAGATTTAAATCATGTAAAGCTGCTAATACTCCAATGGGTAAGGAAGCGACTGTTCTTAAAATACTCAGTTGATGTTTGATATCCAAATGATTGGTGGGCTCATCTAAAATCAAGAATTCAGGCTGTTGGACCAAGGTTCTGCCTAATATGACCCGCTGTTTTTCTCCACCAGATAGTGATAAGAAACTCCTATCCGCAATTTTCCCCAAGTCCAGTTGGAGAAGAACCTCTTCAACAATTTCATAATCTAAAGCATTGTCTCTCTCCATCAAACCTTTGTATGGTGAGCGTCCGAGTAATAACATATCTCGGATGGTAAAATCAAAATTGACTTCGTGAAACTGTCCCACGACACCTAATTTTTTTGCGAGTTGTTTATTTGACAGGTCTTGAACATTTTCGTCACCCAGAGTGATGACTCCCCGACTAGGTTCAAGTAGTTTAGAAACACTTTTTAATAAAGTTGATTTTCCACAGCCATTTGGTCCGATTACACCTACAAACTGATTCTTATTAACCTGCAAGGAAATCCCTTCTATAATCTTCTGAGAGGCAATAGATACCGATACGTTATCAATCGTTAAATTCATACTTACCCTCCAAACTCGTAGCCTTTTTTAACAAAAATATAAATGAACAGTGGTGCACCAATTAAAGAGGTCAAAATACCAATGGGCAATTCAACCGTTGGCAGGATGATACGAGACAAGATATCGCACCATACCATAAATAAAGATCCCGAAAAAACCGATAACGGTAAAAAGTACCGATGATTTGACCCGACTATCCCACGAACAATATGTGGGATGATCAACCCTACAAATCCAATCATTCCAGTATTGGCCACAATAACCCCTGTTAGAACCGACGTAATAACGAGATACAATTTGCGGTAAAATTTCAAATTCACTCCAAGTGTAATGGCTGATTCATCGCCTAATAACATAAGATTCAATATCCGTATTTGTGTTAAAAAGAAAAGCAAACAAACCAGAACAACGGTGGCTATCAAAGGCAGATTGGACCAACTTGCTCCGACTAAACTTCCCATCATCCAAAAAGTGACGGAACGAATTCCTTCCGCATCATTAGCGATATAAATAATGAAATTGGAAAAGGCTGTAAAGAGAGCATTTAATACCATCCCGGATAAGATCAATTTGATCGAATTCATTTGTCCAGTAGCATTCGACAAGAGTAATACCAGCAGAGCAGCTGTCACAGCACCTAAAAATGCCCAAAAAGATAACCCAAATTGAGACAATATACTGGTTCCCCCAAAACCAATCATGATAGCGAACGTTGCACCTAGAGAGGCTCCAGAAGAAATACCTAAGATATAAGGATCTGCGAGTGGATTCTGGACCGTTGTCTGCATCACCGCTCCAGCTAAGGATAAGCCCATACCTGTGAGCATCGCTAAGAGTACTCTTGGAAAACGAATCTGCCAGATGATATTTTCAAAAGAATCAGAAGAAACGACCGGTAAGTTATCAATCCTTCCCCCTGATAAATTTTTAAGAAGGATCTGAAAAGATTCTTTTAAAGGCACTGCGACTTGCCCGACCGCGACACCGATTCCAACCGAAAAAATAATCAATACAGTAAATAGGAGTAAACACATATAAAATAATTTGCGCTGTTTATCGATGTGGTTCATCCGTTTACTCCCTTCTTCTACTATGAATTAATTTTTTGACTGCATTTCAGCACTGAGTTGTTCCATACCGGTTAAAACTTGGTACCCGTAACTCCAGAACTGATTGTAATCAATCGTATAGATACGGTCTTCTTTGATTGCGGTCAGACTTGAAAGTGCGTCATTTGCTTTCAAATCAGCTAGGCTCTCTTTTGGATCGCGTCCACCCGTATAGTTAACCAACAATAATACATCTGGATCAGCTTCCAATAAGGCTTCCACGCTGATTTCTCCCGTTGCATCTGAAAATGTATTTTCTAAGTTCATATAGCTTAATGCATCGTTTAAGTACGTGTCTGCTGCACCACTGTAAATATCCACTTTAGTACCTTCTGCCCCAAAAATATAGGCATAATCAAGTGTTTCCTGTTTATCCGGAATGGCTGCGACGATTGCATCCATTCGTGTTTGCACATCCGCTGAAAATTGTTGTGCCTTCTCTTCAACCGCAAATAATTTTCCTAACTGATCAATATCTGTGTATAAATCCTCAAAAGTTGCGCCAGTCGTTGATGTCGCTTGAATATACGTCTGGATACCCACATCATTCAATTCTTCAACCGTTCCTGTTCCCCATTCGGCATTAGCAAACAGTTGTCCACGTCCCACAACGATATCTGGATCAGCACCTACGACTAATTCCTTTCCAACATATCCTTCTGACAAAACAGGAATGTTTGAAAAATCTTCAGTTACCGTTTCATCGCCTTCACCGTATAAGGCAGCTACGCCTACAATGTCTTCAGCCAATCCAAGTTGGATCAGCAACTCCGCTGTTCCCTGATTATTGGCTACAATCGATTTCGGACTAGATTCATACGTTACTTCTTTTTTTGAAAATACTGCGCCTTCTGATGACGCAGTGTAATTATCCAACGTTAATGGAAAAGTTGTTTTTCCGGTCTGTTCCGTTGACTGTTCACTCGCAGCTGTTTGCTCTTCTGCAACATTTTTTTGTCCACACGCACCTAGCAATAAGGTTGAAGCCGTAACAAGGCCTAAGAATTTCATAGTTTTTAGTATAGTCATTTTTTTCATCTCCAAATATTGTATGTATTTTATTTTTATCCGTTCAGTTTTATACTTTCAATCCTTCAGTTATTGTCTAAAATCAGGTATCAGATAAGACAAATCAAACTTTTTTAAATTGATAAGTATCTTCATTTCTAATTATATGATTGAATTTTGTTAAAGTAAATATAAATGTTAAAATATTCACAAATAAACAGAATAAGAATTACTATTTCGATACTTTTCTATTGGTTAATTCAAAAAAGTCCTTTAGACAAAATATATTCATTAGAATTCTAAATCCTATTTTAATTTGGCTAACTTATGATTTTTTTCACTTGCGGACACTATTGTCTCTTTTTATTAAACAATGGCAGTATGATAAAACGAATTTTAAATTTTCTTTCACTAAAGTAAAAATTAACATAAGATAAATAGTTATTTTTCCAAAAGCAAGTGTTTTTGGAAATCTCTATTATATAAAAATAAAAACTCTAAAACCCCAAAACCGGAATAATGTGACTCTCACTTCCATTTCTGATACAATAGGCCAGTCATGCTATTTCTCAGAGAAACTATATACTTGTTCGGATTAGGTCGATTTTTGAAAGATAGTCAGACTCTTGTATGCTAAACCAACCTAATCCGAAACACATTCACAAAAAATTAAATGCATGTATACCATGCCGAGGGAGAACCATTTGTTATTTAATGAATTAGAATTGAACCAACACCTATTGCACGCACTGAAAGAAGCAGGTTATACGAAAGCAACGCCTATCCAAGAGGATGCCATTCCGCATCTGATGAACAACAAGGACTTGTTGGGTTGTGCCCAGACTGGTACTGGTAAGACAGCTGCCTTTGCCTTACCCATCCTTCAAAATATTATGGAAGAAAAAATAGTTGGAAAAGGTGCCATCAAAGCCTTAATCCTTGCTCCTACACGTGAACTTGCCATACAAATCGGTGAAAGTTTCCAAACATACGCTAAATACCTTCCATTGAATATTCAAGTAATTTTTGGTGGCGTTTCCCAGAATCCTCAAACAGCCACGCTGAAACGTGGAACGGATATCCTAGTCGCGACGCCAGGCAGACTATTAGACCTTATCAAACAAGGATTTGTC
>NZ_JBEMBC010000125.1:0-4996 GCF_040274425.1 Carnobacterium sp. | reverse complement strand
GTTATTTTTCAATTTCGGATCGGTTTATCGAAATTAAAATGTTTTTATCGATTTTCAAAGCTAAAGAAATTTTTTTAGTCTCATCCCACGAATTTTGGGCACGCTTCTCCCTAGGCCATTTAAACGGTTTTAAAAAAAAGGTTCTTTAAATGTACTGCCGAATCCTTTGGATTTTCCTGAATACGGCATCAAACTCTCGCTTATAAACATGGGAACTTGATAGTTTTAAGTAGATTTGTCTTGCCGTAGTGACGAGCTTTCCAGCCACTTTAAACAGACGAAGACGTATCTTATTCACTTGGAGTCCTTTTGATTTTGGTTCAAAACATATGGTACGCAAGAAATTAACCACACTGTATGCCAAGAGACTAAAAAAACAGCGTGAGTCCGTTGCCTCACGCTGCATAAATCAGATTTTATTTTTAACTAAATTTAGCTCATCCACACCTTGAAATACATTCAGACGCTGGAAATCAATGAATTTCTTTTAGAAAAAAGCCAGGAAAATTATGACGCCGGTTTAAATTTGCTTATCGTGAAAGAAGAATTTAAAGGATTGGGTATTGGAGGCATGTTGTATAATCATTTTTATGATTACCTTAAACAACATCAAGCAGAAAACTTCTATTTGTTTACCGACAATTCTTCTAATTATCAATACTTATGAATACAACGGTCTAACCCGCGTAACTGAGAAAAAATATTATTGGAACCAGGAAATAATGATACCTTAGAAGTTTACTATCTATATGAAGGAACACTAAACTTATCCGAAAAAATGAATTAACCGTTCCAGACAACTATTATTTTTTCAGTTTAGAAAGAAAGCAGGCAGAATCAATTCTAAAGCTATCCGCTTTAGAGTTGACTCTGCCTGTAAAGTACAGTGTTATCTAACTTGTCTTTGCAAAACGTTCCAGGTTTTCCAGTGTGGAATTCAACCCATCAAGATGATCTTCCTTTTTGATTCCTTTAGGGACATTTTCAGCGATAATCGTTACTTTTGTGCTTGGGACTGCTTCCTCAAAGTACCAGGTCATCACCATATTTCCTGCAAAGACAGGGTCATCTGACTCAAATACACCAGCCTCTACGATTTTCTTACCGGGTATCAATTCGATAAAGGTACCTTCTAAAGTATCTGAGTTTGCAGTTGTTTTACCTTGAACAGCATATTCATCCTCGTAGATGAGTGTTAATTGAAATCTCCCACCTATTACTGGTTCAAACAGACTTATTTCTCCTCTCATACCCTCAGGAGGCAACCATTTAACTAAAGAATTCGGATCCATAAATGCTTGATAAAGTATTTGTGGCGAAGCATCAATTACTTTTGAGACAGTGTCAATCCTTCCGCTCTTCGGATTGTTTTGCATGATAAACGCTCCTTTATAAATGTAATCGACTCTTTTACTTTTTTAAAGTATACCACCATAGATAGAGAGATTCTTCTAGAATGTTTTAATCTTCAAAAATATCAATATATTCTTAAGTCAGCAGCAAATTGAGTATGCTAGTTTTCATTCACAAAAAAAGAACTGCCATATAGACAATTCTTTTTAATATATAACGTTATATTAACGTTTTTAGTATTGAAATACTGTATGAGCTTTCTCTTAAGACCTGGTTTTATATTTAACGCTTTGAATAAATATGGAAAAAATTGATATTTTTAATCTTTTAAAGAAATTCATATTGAATGAATTTGAATAGATTTGGACCTAACGTGTTCTACTTTTGGATTCTAAAATTGGTAGTATATTTCGTTAATTTTACCTATGTAAAATCAAGTCTTATAGTTGATCTGTGAGGAATATCAAAGTTCTTAATAGCCACTGATTGTTTAAAAAATGCTAAAAACGGTATTTTCACAAATAAAAAAACTAGTGATTTTCTATGATTCTATGATATTAATAGGCAGAAAAAAATAATATTGTATTTTTTGCCTATTAAATATCTTTAAAAGTAAATTTTTTCAGTTAATGATTTATTACTGGTGGAAGATCCTTCTGTGAGTTTGAAAACAATTCCTCGAGTTCCTTTAATTCAATATCATTATTCTCAATAATGGATTGAATAACTTCCAATCCTATCTTAGCTGAAAATTGTTTTTTATCTTTTTCTAAGAATTTTTTTGAATTATCTTTATATGCATTTTTTATTGCAGGTATTAGTAGCTTAAAAAGATAAATCGGCATCAGTATCTCTTCATTACTACTATTGAAGTACATGATAGATTGATTCAAAAACATTGTTGAGTTAGAGTTGTGGTCCAAAGAAAATACTAATTCTCACTCCGGACTTGTAACTTTAGCAGTAATATTTTTCAATATCTCACCGTTACTAATAAATGCTTTTGTAATAATTAAGTCGGAAGTTTGATCAGAAGAACATTTAAATATATTGTGTTCATCAATAGAATTCCCTATAAAACCGCTTATATTATTTAATGCTAGCTCTTCTGTAAGACATCCTTTAGAAACACTATATTTATAAAATAGCCAATTGAATAAATCAGGAGCCATATGATATCTTTGATCGACGTCTTTAATATAACTTTCCCCAATAAGCTTTCTTACACGATCAATATGAGATTCATTGGATGAAAAAACAAGAAAATAAACTGCTTTTTCATTTTCAAAAAAGATTACCCTTATTGAAGCATCATTGACTCTGTCTTTTTCAGGAAAAATATTTCCTGAAGAATCTTTTTTTCGTTTTTTCGGGAACTCTAATTCTGCGTATGTCTCTAACACTTTAGATTCGATAATATTATCTTCAGCTTCAGAAAGAATAATATTTTCTGTTTTAGTTCGTTCATTGTCCCATTCATAATAAAAGTATTTCTCTTTCTCAGCCATAACTTGAGCTTGTTTAATGTCTTGTTTTGCAATAAACAATTCTTCTTGGTGTTTTCTTTTTAGTATATTACTTTTAACATCGTTGACAGATGAATATCTATCAAGTAAAAATATTTTCATTGTTAACTTAGAACTGGACAATTACTACACCCCCTTACAAATAATATCTATAACTTTAAAGTCTAATTCGATTTTTTTTGTAAACAATCTTGCTAATATGCCATGCTTAACAGACGAAAAATTATAGTCTAGATAAGTGTCAGTATTACGTACCCTTATAGGCTTAATGATAAATTTTTCTTGAATAACATGTTCTCTATCAAAAAATTTTTTCCCCTTAATACTAATTTGATTTAACAAATTAATTTTAATTGCCCTATCCATTACTTGAAATGAAGGATATTGACCTTCCAACCGTTAGAAAAATATATGTCTAAAATTTTAGGGTTAAAATAGACATTTATAACAATACCAATGTACTTCATCATAATAATGTTTAATTCGCCCTTTGCTTTAAAACTAACAGTAATTTCAAACCCCTGTTCTTCATATTCTGAGTTTTTAGGATGAAATTCTATAGGGCTATCAATACTTTCTCCTTTGTTAGTTAAAATCAAACTTATTTCAAGAGGTTCTAGATTGTTTAAAATAAATTTTGTAATAACAAAAATAAGCAATTTGGTAAATCCAATTCCTGCAGTAACAACTGCACTTAATACAGTTTTTTGGAACAATTCATTAGTTAGGCCTATATTATTTAGGAAAGAGAATATAAAATTTTCACTATTTGTAATGAACCATGCAACAATAAATGAGATTACGAAAGTTTTACTGAGAGAAGATAATTCTTTTTTTATAAAGTCTTTATTATCTTTAAAATTTGTCACATAATTCATAGTGGCGGATATCAAAAGAGCGTTAAAATTGTATGACAGTCAAGCATACAGCATAAAAGAAATTACAGAAATGACTGGTATCAGTAAAGCTACGCTCTATCGCTATTTAAAGTCATAATAAAAAACGCATCTTAAGGCAGTTTCGAATCTCCAAGTGGACAACTTCCCACGAAACAGGCCTAAAATGCGTTCTAGTTTATTGAAATTTGTAGATTTTATAAATATTACCTTACTAACTTATAAAGCAAGATATAAGTTAGTCAAAGATACACTAAGTATCGACTAATAATACATAGTTTTATCCTTATTAAGTTATGACTATTTTCAAAAACATTAATTTTTATTCTTAGCGTCGATTTGAATATCTTCCCACATATATCTAACTTCTTTTAATTTGGTGTGGCTAAGCTCTTTTATAATAGAAACTAACTTTTCTGGAATACTTGATTCACTCCAAATCAAACTATCATAGTATATCCTCACTAATATCGATAAACTGTATAAACTTTCAATTAATCCCCTATCTGATTCGTTGAGTGACAAGTCTAATTCATCTAAGTTCTCGCGAAAAGATTCAATAATAATATTTTTGTGAGAGTCTTGAGTAAATATCGGATGACCTATAACATGTGTCAGTTGATAAATAATAGAGCTACTTCGCTGAGTTTCGATATACTTTAAAGAACTTATTAATTCGACCAAGTGACTTGCAACATTTATATTATTGAAAGAATTATGCTCAAACATCAACATTATATCGACTGCATTCATCACTTGTCCTAGTTCATCTCTTGATCCAACTATAATTTTGGACATTAAATACTTAATATCGCTCTCAAATAAATTACCCGCAATAACTTTCTCTATTAAATCTATTGTGGATGTTGAGATATCATTTTCTTTAAGTAACACTTTAATCTTACTCATGGTTATACGTATGTCTTCCGTGTATACATTAGAAAAATAAGCTTGTGCTATGAGCATAGCTACGAAATCCCCTAATTTTAGGAATCTTCTCTTTCCTTCCTTTGCATTTCCAAAAATATCCATTTTAAAATTTAATACACTTTTTTCATTATCGATATAGTCATATATATAATTTAATGTATTAATAAAGTAATGATAAGTCCATGTTAATTCTATGGTGCCCGTCCCTTTTTTGGAGAGTGTAAAATATTTTGTGTAAATGAATAAAAAACATACAAAAAAGGAAGTCCCTTCTGTAGAATAAAGTTAACG
>NZ_JBEMBC010000124.1:0-5007 GCF_040274425.1 Carnobacterium sp. | reverse complement strand
ATGCTGCTCACCTCTATTAGCTAGTACGATCAACGCTTGAGAAATTTTGTCCATGAACTGATCTGGCGTTTGTTCTCCACGGTAAATTTCATGGTACACTTCACCATCTTGAATGAACAAGACCCGATTCGAATAAGCAGCAGCTCTTGTACTATGAGTAACCATGATAATGGTTTGTCCAGCGTTATTGATGGTTTCAAAAGTTTCTAACAGGCTTTGGCTGGATTTTGAATCTAATGCTCCAGTTGGCTCATCAGCAAGAAGCAATTTCGGATTAGTGATCAAGGCACGAGCTACAGCTGCGCGTTGTTTTTGTCCTCCAGACACTTCATAAGGATAATGATTAATCAATCCATCGATTTTCATTTTTTTAACGATTGGCATCAAACGATGTTCCATTTCAGTTATTGACGTATTTGACAGTACTAGCGGCAATACTATATTGTCTTTAATTGAAAAATTGTCCAATAAGTTGAAATCTTGGAATACAAAGCCTAAATAATCTCTACGGAAATTAGAAATATCATTGTCCTTGATGCCTGTTAAATCTTTTCCTTCCAGCAAAACCTCACCATCAGTTGCAGTATCAAGGGTTGCTAAAATATTTAATAAACTTGTTTTACCAGAACCTGACTCTCCCATAATGGAGACAAATTCTCCTTTTTCTACTGAAAAATTCACGTCTTTTAAAGCCTGCACTTCTTGCGTTGAGAACCTTCCTGTATACGTCTTTTTTAAATGACTCACTTCTAATAATGTCATAATTATTTCCTCCTGTTCATTTCTCTATTTCTATTACTAGTTTAATAAAAATGAACAATGCTTGCTTTTATCTTTTCTTACAGATGGTGATTAAACCTTACACTTTCGTAAGATTCAGTATTAATAATCTTTTATTAGTGAAGTTCGGGCTAAATCGATTATTACTTTAGTGCCTTTTCCTACAATTGACTTGATTGACATCTCATGACCAAGGCGTTTTGTAATTTCCTGACTAAGAAATAAGCCCAACCCTGTTGATTTTTCGTGAATTCTTCCATTAAAGCCAGAATACCCACGTTCAAAAATACGCGGCAAATCTTCAGAGCGAATGCCAATACCGGTATCTTCAATAATGAGTTGGTCTTCCTTAGTTGGGCTCATATAAATTTTTATCTTACCGCCTTCAGGAGTGTATTTCAGACTATTAGAAAGAATTTGTTCAACTAATACCCTCAACCATTTCTCATCGGATAAAATACTTTTGTTGGTTTCTTGATAATCTAATTGGATACGATTGTAAATAAATAAAATCGAAAACTTCTTAACCGTTTCTTTGATCACTCGGTCAAGCGAAACTTGTACAAAGTCTAAATCAGAACCGCTTTGCTCTATTTTCAAATAATTCAATGCCATATGTGTATAGTTTTCAATCTGCAGCAACTCTTGTTCCATTTGATGGGTAAATTTTGATTTATTGTCCCGTTGCATCAATAAGCTGATAGCTGAAATGGGTGTTTTGATCTGATGCAGCCACAAGGTAAAATAGTCTATCTGAGACGTATTGCGTTGCTGACTCTTTTTTTTGACTTGTTGCATTTCTTCTATTAAGTTTTCAATTTTAAGATGAAAAAAATCTTCACTCGGATCACGATTAGAAGACAGTTGCTTCAGCGTATCAATTGGATCTTTATCTAATCGCTCCAACAAACGAAACCGTTTATAATACCTTAAAAATTTAAATAGGAAGAAACAACCGCCTATAAATAGAGAAAGTTCGATACTAAATACTAAAAAGTAAATTGGCAATTGCCCTAATACATAAATAAAACTAAATATACCTAAATTAAGTACATACGCTAAAAAGAAAGAATAATGAGTTTTTATAAACGCCTTGATAATATCAATCACTTTATTAGTTGATTTCAATAGAGTCATCATCCTTTTGCAGGCCATATCCATAGCCTTTTTTTGTGACAATAAATGAGGTCAAGTCCAATTCAGCTAGTTTTTTTCGTAAACGATTGATATTGACTGCCAATGTATTGTCATCAATAAACGAATCATTTTCCCATAATTTCATCATGATCGCCTCTCGCGAAACAAAAGCCCCTTTTTGTATAAATAAGACTTCTAAAATTTTCATTTCGTTTTTGGTCAGTTCAACTTCCTGATCCATATATTGAATCTTTAGTTCACTTGTTTTTAGATAGACTTGTTGATAGCTTAAATAAGCATCATTGCCCGTAAAATCATACGTTCTGCGCAATAGAGCTTGTATTTTAGCTAACGCTACTGTTAAATCAAATGGTTTACTAATAAAGTCATCTGCTCCCATTTGAATAGCCATCACAATATCCATTCGTTCACTTTGAGAAGAAATAAAAATAATCGGTACTTGCGAGACTTTGCGAATTTCTGTACACCAGTAATAACCATTAAAATATGGCAGCTTAATATCGATTAAGACTAATTGAGGTGTTTCATGTGTAAAAGTATCCATAACAGCATTAAAATCTGTTACATGAAACGCATCGTATTGCCATTTCATCAACTCTTCTTGTAAACTTGAAGCAATTACCAAGTCATCTTCAATAATCATAATTTTAACCATTTTACGCACCTACTTATCTTTAATTATTTACTACATACTATACAGGTTTTTTTTCAATCATCCTATGAGACTTTTGCCTTAGTCAGCAACTATACTACAAAAAAAAGAAAGAATTCGGCTGATCGTGCTAACCGAATTCTTTCTTTTACTATTTTCTTTATAGAAAAATTTAGTTACTTTGATTCAACGACTAAATAACGGTGAGGTTCATTGCCTTCAGAATGAGTAATAACAGAATCATCTTTACTTAAATAAAAATGAATTTGTTTTCTTTCAGAAGCAGGCATAGGTTCTAAGAATACAGGTTGCTTTGTACGTCGGACTTTTAAAGCAGTCCGCTCAGCTAGCTCTCTCAAAGCATTCTCTCGGCGTTCACGGTAATCGCCAACATTAACAATAGCGACAAATTTTGTTTTAGCATGACGATGAAGCAACACTTGAGCTAATGATTGTAAAGCATTTAATACTTTACCATGTTTCCCAATAATCAAACCCGCTTTTTCTGTTTCAATTTGAAATACGACTTGATCTTTTGTTTCTTCTACAGTTACTGTACTAGAGATACCCATTTTTTGCGTAATGTCTTGAAGGTAATCTGCCACCATTTCGATCGCTTGCTCATCATTTCGTTCCGTACTAGTTACGGTAGAAAGATGATCCGCTTCTGACAAAATTGGTGCTTTTTCTTGTACAGTTTCAACTTGGATTGATTCAGATGCTGGAGTAAAAGTTTCTTCTTTAATAGATGTTTCTTGAAAGAATTCTTTCGCGTTGTTGTCTACTGCACTATTAGTGACTGTCACAACTGCATCTTTCTTACCTATTTTAAAAATACCTTTTCTACCTGGATCGATTATTTCAATAGAAGCTTCTTTTTTAGTGATCCCTAGTTTCTTCAATGCCTTTTGAGTAGCTTCCTCTATTGTTTCAGCTTGAGCTGTATACTTATCCATATGCCTGCCTCCATTCTCCCCATTTTTAACGTTTTATCTTTTTTTCTTTTTCTTCGGTTTTAGTGCTTTTTCAAGAGCACGTTGACGATCTCGTTCAGTTTTTATTTTTTCGTCACGCTCTTTTTTAATTTTAAAAGGATTATTTAATAATAATGTTTGTGCCACAGAAAACGCATTTCCAACTACCCAGTATAATGATAATGCACTAGGTAATGTGATACCCATAAATAAGATCAAAGCGGGCATTACGTAAAGCATAGTGGTTGTTGTCGGATTAGACTCTGCTTGACTCATAGTAGATAGCTTAGTCGTTGCAAACGTTAATATAGCAGCTAGTATAGGCAAGATGAAGTATGGATCTGGTGCCCCTAGATTCATCCATAAAAAGTTTCCTGTTTTTAAAACTTCTGTACGGCTTATTGCTTGATACATGGCAATAAGTACTGGCATCTGAATAAGCAATGGCAAACAACCGGCTACAGGGTTGACACCTGCTTCTGAATACAATTTAGAAGTTTCTTCTTTTAATTTATTTTGAGTATCTGTATCTTTAGAAGCATATTTTGTTTGCAATTCTTTTAGTTGCGGTTGCAACTCTGTCATTTTCCTAGTACTTTTAGTTTGACCATGCATGACAGGTAAAAGAATCAATCGAATAATTAAGGTAAAGACAATTATCCCAACTCCATAACTTCCACCAAATAAATTAGATAACCAAATAATAACACGAGAGAAATTAAAAATAATATATTTATCCCAAATCCCTGTGCTTTGTTCTGTGATAGGTGAAGTACCACAACCTACCAAAACGACTGCTAGCAGTACTGTTCCTAACAAAAGAAGTAATCGCTTACGTTTAATCACGTTTTATCCCCCACTCTAATAAATCAATCTATCTTAATAATTTAGCAAGCTTTAACACATGCATCAAGCTTTTTTTTGTTTCTTGCACTGTCATCTCTGCTGCTGGTTTTCGAGCAATTACGATAAAATCTTTTTCTGCTTTTAATTGCGGCTTCAACTCTGTTAAACTTTGTCGAATGCTTCTTTTAACTTTGTTCCGCACAACAGCATTTCCAATTTTTTTCCCAACGGATATTCCTACACGAAAATGTGGTTGATCCTTTTTATCTAATACGTAAATGACAAATTGACGATTTGCTGTTGATTTGCCATGATGAAAAACTTTT
Organism: Carnobacterium sp.; assembly: GCF_040274425.1. Classification (NCBI taxonomy): domain Bacteria; kingdom Bacillati; phylum Bacillota; class Bacilli; order Lactobacillales; family Carnobacteriaceae; genus Carnobacterium; species Carnobacterium sp. Next base: position 271 of record NZ_JBEMBC010000124.1, on the reverse strand, counting down.
TGAAATTCAGCTTCTTTTTTGACACGATAGGTTTTTCTCATTAAAATAACCTCTCATCTCTATAATAAATTAATATAAACCCGTTCCCATTTAATGGAATAAGTATCAAAAATACTCCGTAGTTGTTTACATTTAAACAACCACTGAGTACTTTTTTATTCAAATCCTAAAAAAAAAGACCACTGAAACGTTCAGTGATCTATGCAGACAATACTTTTCTACCTTTACGGCGTCTACTTTGTAATACATTACGTCCATTTTTAGTACTCAT
>NZ_JBEMBC010000123.1:0-5083 GCF_040274425.1 Carnobacterium sp. | reverse complement strand
CAACATTTCCCACACTTTTTTACGCAACAACTGGTATATAGAAAACGAAAAGGACACGCTAAATGCTGCAGTAGCTGGCCACACTTTTATGTACTCTGCTAGGGAAGGAAAAACGGGTTGGGCGTTAAAACGTGAATATGCCGAAGCTGCCATCAATGTCTTAACTGGAAAAGCAGCCACACCAGAAGTACTTGAATTATCAGGCAATCCTATTACGTATGTAGAATTAGCAGAGGCTCTTAAAGTTGCTAGTGGCACAGCATTCGAGGTCATCGAGCTAAGTGATGCAGACTACCAGTCATCATTAACCAGCAACGGTATTCCTGAGCCAGTTGTTGGGTTTATCTTAATGATCCAAAATGATATTCGTAACGGTGAATTAGATGTTATTTCGAACGATTTTGAAAAGACGTTAGGTAAACCACTTACACCACTAGTTGATGCTCTAAAAGAATTCTTACAACAATAACTATTTATACTGATTCTGTTCTTCAATCAAAAAAAAAACAAGTAAGAATAAGCCTTAATAAGGTTTATTTTTACTTGTTTTACTTTCGATAAAGGCAGTCTAACCCTTTCATTACTTGTTCTTTCGTGGTTTTTCTACTTAACGAGTGCTCTATATTCGTTAACAATTTTAATCCCTGAACTCGTTCCTAAACGTTCAGCACCAGCTTCCACCATTGCTTTAGCAGTTGAAAAATCACGTATCCCTCCTGCTGCTTTAACCTTAACGTCTGCTCCAACTATTTCTTTCATTAGTTTTACATCTTCAACTGTGGCACCACCAGTACCAAAACCAGTTGATGTTTTCACAAAATTTGGTTTCACTCTTTTAGCAATTTCGCAGACAGCAATTTTTTCTTTATCTGTCAAATAACAATTTTCCAAAATTACTTTACTTAAAACATTATTTGTTTGGCATACTGCTACAATTTCTTTCATTTCTTGTTCAATATAAGCTAAGTTACCTTCTTTTAATTCGCCAATATTGATCACATAATCGATTTCACCGGCTCCATTTTTAATGGCATCTGTAACTTCAAAAACTTTCGTAGCAATTGTGGTCTGGCCTAGCGGAAAACCAATCGCTGCTCCTACATGAACTGAACTTTCTTTTAACAACTCTCTACATAGAGAAACAGGCGCTGAATTGATAGCCACCATTTTAAAACCATAATCCTCAGCTTCTTGACACAATTTTTCAAATCCAGATCTCTTTGCGTCTGCTTTTAATAAAGTATGATCCACAATATTTGCTAGCTCGGTTACGCTCAATTGAAATGTCATTTTTTCTTCCTCCTCTTGTTGAATTCGGTTTCATTTTATCACAATTAATGTCGCTACGTATAACATGCAGATATAAGATTCAATTTTGCCTAATTTCAAATAAAAAGTTCCTAAAAATTTATCTGAGGTCATTTATGAACATAATGTTCAATTTATATCACTTTATTTAGAAGAAAAAAGAACATGAGAACCTTAATGGATGAATAACAGCTTATTTCAATCATTTTCATATATACTCTAATTAACAGATACTATAGGAGGTTTTTAAATGTTAACCATGGCTTATATCGGAAACGGAAAAAGTACGAACCGCTATCATTTACCTTTCGCATTAAAAGCAGAGCACGTTAAAGTGAAAACAATTTATTCGCGTCATGAGGATAGCACTTGGGATAAAATTCCTGGAGTCAACTACACAAAGAATTTAGAGGATATTTGGAATGATCCAGAAATTCAGTTGGTGGCTATTTGCCTTCCAAATTCATTGCATTTCAAGTTTGCAAAATTATCTCTAGAAAACGGGAAAAACACACTCGTTGAAAAACCTTTTACCGAAACAGCTCAAGAAGCAAAAGAACTATTTGAGTTAGCAAAATCAAAAAATTTAATCGTGCAATGTTACCAAAACAGACGCTACGATTCAGATTTTCTAACTGCTCAAAAAGTTATTGAAAGTGGCGTTATTGGTGAATTATTAGAAGTTGAAATGCACTATGATTATTTCAGACCAGAAGTTCCAGAAAACAGTACAGCATTATCAGCCGCTGGTAGTTATTTGTATGGACATGGCTGTCATACCATTGATCAAGTTCTTTCTTATTTTGGAGATCCAGATTCTATTCATTATGATGTGAGACAATTATTAGGTCCGAATCGAATGAATGATTATTTTGACTTGGATTTTTACTATTCAAAAATAAAAGTATCGGTTAAATCAAGTTACTTTAGAATAAAATCACGGCCAAGTTTTGTGCTATATGGTAAAAAAGGGATGTTTATTAAGCACGAAAAAGATAGACAAGAAGAACACTTAAAATTATTCTATCTGCCAACTAATCCTGATTTTGGAATAGATACGCCCGAACATTACGGTACTGTTACCTATGTAGATGCTAATGGCCTTTATCATGAAGAGAAAGTCATTTCAGAAATTGGGGATTATAGTCGTATTTACGAAGGGTTATATGAAACCATCATAAACGGAAAAGATAAACTAGTAAAAGATGAAGAAACCATTCGTCAACTAGAAATACTTGAAGAAGGTATTCAAAGTATTAAATACTAACTTATCAATTCGTTTAAAAAATCGGCTCTATAATTTTTAGTGTTGATAGATTAGTTAAATTGATTATAGGATATTTCTGAAGGATTAAGGGTTGCTTGTAGCCATATCTAATGATTCAATGCGAATGACAAAGCGTTAGCGCTTCAGCGATTACGCTCTGTTTAAGGCTTGTAAGTCTGAAGACAAAAGGCTTCAGACGGTCACATGGCTCTCCACAAGCAAACCCGTCTATTCCAGAAGAAATAATTTTATTTGGTTGTATCAACACCCTTTGTTAAGTAATAAAAAACAATGATTACCCAACTAAGAAAGAAGGTTTATAATGAAACTCGCAATTATAGGTTCTGGAATGATAGTAAATGATTTTTTAACTATGGTCTGTGATATTCCAGAGATTCACTTAGAAGCAATCGTAGGAACGAATAGAAGTATTGATAAAATGAAGATTTTAAAAGACAACTATGGCATTCGTCAAGTCTCAACTAATTATGAAGAATGTTTAAACAGTAAGAATATCGATACCGTCTATATTGCATTACCCAATCATTTGCATTTTTCATTTGCTAAACAAGCCATACTGAATAAAAAAAATGTTATTTGTGAAAAGCCTTTTACCTTAAATTCATCTGAAATGAAAGAACTAAGAGAACTAGCTTTAACGAACAACGTCTTGTTGTTAGAAGCTATAACCAATCAATACTTAACCAATTATAAAAAGATCAAAGAAGCCCTCAATACTATTGGAGATATTAAAATTATTGAATGCAATTATTCACAGTACTCTTCACGGTATGATGCCTTTAAAAAAGGAGAGGTGTTACCGGCTTTCAATCCTAAAATGGGCGGGGGAGCTTTAATGGATATTAATATTTACAATATTCATTTTGTAACGGGTCTTTTTGGGGAGCCCCAAAAAGTAAACTATTTGGCAAATGTTGAAAATGGAATTGATACTTCTGGCATATTAAGTCTTGATTATGGGGATAAAAAAGTAGTCTGTATAGGTGCTAAAGATTCTACAGCTCCGATACGAACCATTATCCAAGGCGAAAAAGGAGCCATCATTATTGAAGGACCTACAAGCACCATCGACCGTTTTACTGTAATCGATCATCAAAATAAGAGCGAAATCGTTGATTCTAAAGTGCATACGCATCGGATGTATGAGGAATTTACCGAATTCGAAAGAATCATAAGAGAAACCGACTTTGAAACTATGACAAAACACCTTGATCATAGTGAAATGGTGATGTCCATTGTAGATAAAGGATTAGAATCTGCAGGTATAGTATTAGGATAAATTTTCAAAATAAAAAACAGGTGCTTTTTCAATTTAGGAATAGGTCATAGCTCTTCAGACAAAATTCCATTTTGAATGAGTGACTGTTTTTCTTTTAAATTTTCCAAATTACTTCTGTATTCTTTTGCATATAAAATAGAATATAATGTGTCTAATACATATTGAAAGGCAATTTGTGATGCAAAAGTTCCTACCTTTACAAAATCGTATTCTTCTTGGACTACCGCTATCGTTTTGGTAGCTACCTTAGTCAAAACAGAATCTATATTTCCTGTTATCAAAATGGTTGGGATCTTTTTGTTAGAAAAATGTTGTAAAATGCGCTTATATTGAGGACTAGTTCCACTATAAGATAGAAATAGCGCACAATCTTTTGGAGTGAGGTTAGATGCATTCCATGCCTCATCTGCATATTCTTCAGAGATAATCGCGAATCTATTAATCTTTACTAATTTATTTTGAAAACTTCTAGCTCGAACTTGTGAATCACCACGAGAAAACAGAAAAATACGCTCAGACTTGAAAAGTAATTCTGCAACGGATTGTAGTAAATCTTCATCTAATTGATTTAACGTTTTTTTTATTGTATCAATCGTTAAATTTGCCATATTCTTAGCTATATCCATGGTTAAATCTTCTTGTTTAAAGGGGAAATTTACATCCACTTCACTAGGCAGATGCAGTTGGTTATAAACTACACTTGAAATCGCGTCCTTAAAACTTCTAAATCCATCATACCCAATTTTTTTACAGAGACGGATAATGGTTGAGTGAGAAGTGTATGTTAATTTTGCTAAATCCTCAATATAGATCGTAGGAATCGTGGTGATATTTTGGATGATGTAGTCAGCAATTCTCATTTCCGTATTCGTAAAGTTCGTTTGGTCTTTCAACTTATTTAATACTTGTACCACATTCAACAACTCCTTTATAACTTAATTTTATCTCATTTAGTTGTACTTTACTATCTAACCGCGAGTGTAAGAGGGTTTTTCTATAAATAAAAAGAGACAACGGTTGAAGAGGAGCCTATTCCATGCCTCCCTTCTGCTCTTGTTTCTTTTTGTGTTTGTAACCTTCTCTTTTTTTCTAAAGAATTTTACTTTTACGAAAACCTAATTTGTGAGATACTAAAAAGCGTGACTGAAAACGGAGGGAACAAGATGATTTATATAAAAGAAGCCATTTTACACATTTTTGATTTGAAC
>NZ_JBEMBC010000122.1:0-5125 GCF_040274425.1 Carnobacterium sp. | reverse complement strand
CCGAAGAAACTGCTTGTGAACTCTTTGTAGTAGGATGTGAGCTGGTGAATAGTGATCGCCGAGAAAAAGAATGGCGTGAGGTTATTTCAAACGTAAGAAATGCCTATACTGGGCTGATTACCTACAATTGCGACAAATATCAAGAGGATCATTTAACATGGTGGGATGCAGTTGATGTCCTTTCCTCATCTGGTTATTACCCTATGGATAAATGGGAACAAGAATTAAAACGAATCGAAGAGGTAGTAGAAATAGAACAAAAGCCTTTCTTTTTCTGTGAAGTAGGATGTGCCAGTCGTACAGGCTCAAAATGGTTGCCAAATAACTGGGAATTAGAAGGGTCAGTGGATAGTTCTGGACAAAAAGAATGGTATGAGGAGATGTTTCGACAAACCGATAAGTATGAATGGGTAGAGGGATTTGGCCTTTGGGATTGGAAATCTAAGTTATATCCTATTCACCAATCAGACGCAGATCAAGATTATGCAGTGTATGGAAAGCCAGCAGAATCAATCATTCAATCTTATTTCGAAAAAAAATAAAAAAATTATTACAAAAGTATATACATTTAAAAGTAAACATGCTAACATATTCCTTGTAAACGCTTACTGATTCTTAAAAATATTTTGAGGAGGATATAGAGATGAAAAGAAATTCCGTTTTTGGTAAAGCTGGTTTGGCAAGTTTGGCAATCGCTTCTGTTTTGGGGTTAGCTGCATGTGGGGGAGAAAGCACGAAGGAAACTGATGCAGCAGATGGTGTTGAAACAATTACATTCATCAACCATAAAACAGATTGGGAAACGAATGGCAAATGGGATGAATACATAACAGAATTTAATGAAGAACATCCTGATATTAAAGTAGAGATCGAAACGATTACCGATTATGCAGGTCAAATGAAGACACGAATGAACACAGAAGAATACGGGGATCTATTGATGCTGCCGGCGGATATTGCACCACAAGATTTTGAATTATTCTTTGAACCTTTAGGAGACAAAGAAGAGTTAGGCGAAACGTATATGGGACTGAATGATCGTTCATTCGAAGGCGTTCAATACGGTATTCCATCACAGATGAATGCAACAGGCATGGTCGTAAATATGCAAGTATTTAAAGATGCTGGGATCAACGAGTTCCCTAAAACACCAGAAGACTTTATTGCTGCTTTAGAAACGATCAAGGAAAAAACTCCTGATGTAACTCCGTTATACACAAACTATGCTGCAGGTTGGACATTATCTAACTGGGACTTCACACGTACAGGAGTTTCTGGTGATCCAGATGTAACAACAAAATTAGCACAAGATACTGCTCCATTTGAAAAAGGCGACACAATGTACACAATCTATGACACGTTATATCAAGTAGCTAATAAAGGGTTGATTGAAGCTGACCCAACAACATCTGATTGGGAACAATCAAAAGTAGACTTGGCAAATGGAAAAGTTGGGGTCATGGTTTTAGGAAGCTGGGCTGTACCGCAAATCCAAGAAATTGTTCCTGAAAATGCAGAAAATATCACATTCCAAACGTTCCCAACAACAGCTGAAGATGGTGAACAATATATGGGTATTGGTGGAGACTACAACTTAGCCATTAATGTGAACAGCGAACATAAAGAAGCAGCACGCACTTTATTGGATTGGTTAGTTAATGAATCTGATTATGCAGTAGACAATGGTGGATTATCAGCTGTAATAGGTGGAGACTATCCAGCAGCGTTACAAGCCAGCCAAGATGCAGGTGTTATCTTACTAGAAGAAAATCCTGCTCCTGAAGGAAAAGAATCTTTATTCCCAGATGTGAACAATATGTCTGAATTGGGTGTAGGTTCTACTGATTTGGAAAAACAACGCATTATTGATGCGGGTGTAGGAAATACAGATGAAAAATTTGACGATATTATGAAAGAATTTAATACACGATGGGCTGATGCAATCGAAACAGTCGGCAATAACTAATTGATTTAAAGGAGCGTCCTTATTTCGTAGGGACGCTCGATTTATTAATGGAGGGGTAAATTGTGCATAAAATAAAGTTAAATCAAAATTCAGAAAAAAAGTTGCTCATTTTCTTGTTTACTATCATTCCCATAGCTTTATTGCTGTTATTTTCTTACTATCCATTGGTTAAGATGTTCCAATATAGTTTGACTGATTGGAATGGAATCACACCTGATCCTAATTTTGTTGGCGCAGATAACTATCGGACGGTTTTAACAAATCCAAACTACTTTGCAGTTTTCAAAACAAGTTTATACTACTTCATCGCTACATTTTTCCAACTAGGTATTGCGCTATTATTTGCAACGTTGCTATCGTTCAAAGTCAAATTCGCTAATTTTTGGAAAGGTGTATTATTCTTCCCTTACTTATTGAATGGTGTGGCAATTGGATTCATCTTTTTGTATTTCTATAAAGGTGGCGGTACGTTAGATACGGTCTTATCATTCCTAGGATTAGACGGTCAAATTCGTCTGTGGTTAGGGGATCGTTCGATTAATAATATTTCGTTGGCTTTTACTTCAGTTTGGCGATATACCGGTTTTAACTTCTTGATTTTCTTAGGAGCCATCCAATCGGTTAATCCTGAAATCTATGAAGCAGCTGATATTGATGGCGCCAGCCAATGGGATAAATTTCTTTATATCATTGTCCCAAGCATAAAAAATATTATCTTTTTAAATATTATTTTAGGCATCAGCGGTTCACTAAGTGTATTCGATATTCCTTATATCATGACGGGTGGTTCGAACGGAACAACAACATTTGTCATACAAACAATCTCAACAGCCTTTAAATACAATAAAACCGGTTTGGCTTCTGCAATGGGAATCGTATTATTGGCGATTGTGATTGTTGTTACTGTAATTCAACGTTTAGCCATACGAGAAAAGAGGTAGAATATGGAATTGACGCAAGCAACTTATAAAAAGAAAAGTAAAATCAAATTATCGTTTGGAAGTGTATTCAAGTACGCAGTCCTTACTTTAGGGGCTATTGTAGCGTTACTACCGATATTGGTGGTATTGATTGGATCATTTAAATCTAATGAAGAATTTTTGTCAACAGGAGTGCTGGCACTGCCTAAAACGTTAGATTTCACCAACTATATAACTGCATTTGTCGATGGGGAAATGTTGACGGGATTCAAGAATACCTTATTCATTTTTGTTGTCAGCATGGTAGGGAAATTAACATTAGGATCGATGTTTGCTTATGCGATGAATCGTTTTGATTTCCGCTTTAAGAAAATAATCCTAACATTGTTTATGACAGCCATGCTGATTCCGGGAATAACGAGTCAAGTAGCAACCTTCCAAATCATTGAAGGATTAGGTTTATTTAATACTATTTGGTCAGTAGTCGTCTTAAATTTGGGTACAGACGTTGTCGCACTTTACATCTTTATGCAGTACTTAGATGAGATTCCTATCTCACTAGATGAATCGGCTATTTTAGATGGAGCATCTTATTTCCAGATTTTCAGAAAAATTATTTTGCCTAACTTAAAAGCACCAATTGTAACAATGCTGATCATTAGCGGAGTAGGTGTCTATAATGACTTTTATAATCCTTTCCTTTATATGCCAGGAAGAGAATTGAAAGTTATATCCACAGCACTCTTTGCATTCAAAGGTCCTTATGGAACCAATTGGCCAGTTATCCTGGCTGGGGTCATGATTGTTATTATCCCTATTCTAATTGTGTTCCTTTCATTACAAAAATACATCTATAACGGTGTAGCCGGTTCAGTAAAATAAGCAATTAACTTTAGAGAGGAAGAATGAAGATGAAAAAAGCCCCAAGATTGACACGATCTGTAGAAATGATTCATTTGTTTGCTGTCGGATCAGTACATTATTGGGGTGCACTCATACGTTCCGGTCTAATTTATGGTTTTGCAGATGCAGCAAGAAGTGCACTGTCTTTTTTACAAGAAAGGGTAGTTCTTGCTCCAATTGATGCACCTGCTGAACAAGATAGAACAAGAAAAAGTATCCCTTTTGGTAAAGGGTTATCATTTGTATGGACTGTATTGTTAAGTATGTGTTTAGCTAGTCTTTTATGTCTCTATATGGGACTTTTGCATACTATAAGTAGCTTCTTAGTAGTAACCAGTTTGACGCTGTTTTCCCTTTATCATACCTTTTTAGTGCTAGCAATCAGTTTATATGAGGATAAACAAGATACATATAATGGGAAATGGCTTTATGCCTATACTTTGGACTATATGATTCGTAATCCTTTTAAAAGTTTGTTTGTTTTAATGCTAACATGGAGTGCAATGGGCGTAGCCTACTTTAATTTAGTACTGTTCTTCTTTCTTGTTCCGAGTCTTTATTGGATGTTGATTCAAAAAGGACTACAAGTAAAGACAAAAGAAAGGTAACACTAAACACCGATAACGAGAGATTACCTGTATAAACTAACTAAAGGAGTAAATTATGACTAAATATGTTTTTACCAATGAAGACACAAAAGAGTTTCATCTTACAAACGGAAAAATAAGTTATATATTTCGGGTGATGGAAGAGACAAACGTTTTGGAACAATTATATGTTGGAAAAGCCATTCGACATCGCAGTTCATTTGCTCATTTGATTGAACGGGAAGTGCGACCATCAAACAATTTAAAGGTCGATAACTATACGACATCCTTGGAGCATATTAAACAAGAGATGCCGGCATATGGGACAACGGACTTTCGCTATCCAGCTATTGAACTTCGTTACCCAGATGGAGATCACATCAGTCACTTCGAGTATCAAGCCTATTCAGTTGTAGAAGGAAAGAAAAAAATTGAAGGGATGCCTTCAACCTTTGCTACTTCAAATGAAGCGACTACATTAGAAATCCAATTGAAGGATCGTTATTCTGATGTAATGTTGACTCTTTCTTACACTGTGTTTCATGAATTGAGTGTCATAACAAGGCATGCAACGTTAGAAAATCAAGGAACACATTCCGTTAGAGTTGAACGTTTGATGAGTCTAAACATTGACTTTCCAACTGCTGATTATGACTTTGTTCATTTGCATGGTGCTTGGGCCCGAGAAGCACAAGTAGAAAGAAAAGAACTGATTACAGGTGTACAAAATATTTCCAGTACACGAGGAG
>NZ_JBEMBC010000121.1:0-5189 GCF_040274425.1 Carnobacterium sp. | reverse complement strand
AGACCATCCGCTTACAGCTAAAACAATTGGCGAAAAGTTAGGATTGGCTGATAACATTAGCGTCATTACGGGTCCTAAGTGGGACAAGATGTCAGAAGAGGAACAAAAGGAAGCTGCTCTAAAATATCAAGTCTTTGCTAGAACTACTCCCAAAAATAAGCTAGAGATTATTTCTGCGCTTCAAGCAAATGATAAGATAACTGCCATGACAGGGGATGGTGTAAATGATGCTCCAGCCTTGAAAAAAGCAGATATTGGTGTTGCGATGGGAATCAAAGGTACTGACGTAGCCAAAGATTCTGCTGACATGATTTTAGCAGATGATAACTTTGCAACTATGTCTGTTGCTATTAAAGAAGGACGTCGTATTTATGATAATATCAAAAAGAGTATACTCTTTTTGCTTCCAACTTCGTTTGCTGAAGGGTTGATCATTGCGATTACGATTTTAATGCAACGAGATATGCCACTTCAAGCTACGCAACTACTTTGGATCAATATGGTATCTGCAATTACGATTCAATTTGCGTTTATTTTTGAACCGGCTGAAGAGGGTATTATGAATAGGCCACCTAGAAAAACGGGTAGAGGGCTTATGAATAAACAAGATATTTTCCAAATGACGTATGTTTCTATTTTAATGGCAATCGTAAGTATTATTTCTTATGAATGGTTGATGTATACGGGAGCTGATCAAGTAACCGCCAGTACGATGATGGTTAACATTATCGTATTTAGTAAAATTTTCTATCTTTTTAGCATCCGAACTTCAAAACTTGCTTTATCACGTTCGTTTTTCACGAATCCTAAAGCATTCCTAATTATTGGAATCATGCTAGTCCTACAATTAATTTTAACTTACGTACCCTTTATGCAGGGAGCCTTCCATACCTCAGCTATGACGAGTAAAGAGTGGGTATTATCTTTCTTATGTGGGATTACGGTATTGATTGTAGTGGAAATCAATAAATTTATTCGACTGTCCATTCAAAAAGGTTACAATCAAAAAGTAAGCATGCAAAAATAAATGAAGTTAGAGTTAATAAGAATACACTTTTAAAATAATTGTTAATAATGTAAATAAAAACTTTGGGATACTATAGTATCCCAAAGTTTTTTTGATATTTATTTACTATATTTTGATAGTACAATATAGGTTTCCTGACATAAGAGATGCAATTATGGACTTTTTTTCTAAAGTACAATTAACTTTTTTTCAGCATTATCTTAAGGGCTATAATCTATATCTTATTTGCTTGTATAGTTATAACAGATGTTTTACTCTTGCTAATTCAATATAATTCATAGGGTATTTTTCGGTTCCAAACTATATATATATAAATACTCCAAATCAACTAGAACAAAATTATGTCTATTTATTTTTTTTCAGTATCTTCAATTATAGAAGTTAAAATTTGTTTGGAGTCTCTTTCTTTTAACTTTCGATATAATGATCCTTGAGAGATACCAGTGATTCGTAGAATGTCTTTAACAGAATATTGTCCTGAATCATATAAGCGTAAAGCATCTTTCACCTTTTGCTTGTCCATTATCGGTCTGCCAAGAGTTACTCCGCGTGCTTTAGCGGATGCTAATCCTTCATTTACCCGCTGTACCGTCAAATCACGCTCCAACTGAGCAATCACGGCCATCATCTGAAACATAGCTTGACCTGTTGGAGTAGAGGTATCTAAATTCTCTTTTAACGAAATAACTTCTACTCCTTGTTCTTTAAGTTCTTCAACCGTAGACAAAATATCTAACGTTTTTCTACCTAAACGACTAATCGATTCAATAATAACGGTATCCCCTAAACGAACTGTATTAAATAAGCTATCTAAACCTGCGCGTTTCTTTTGTGTACCTGTAAATTTCTCTTGAATGAGTTTATCATATCCAACTCGTTCTAATGCGTCTAATTGACGGTAGAGTTCTTGTTTATCTGTTGATACTCGAGCATAAGCAATTCGCATAATTCCACCTCTTTAAAAAAGTTTCTTCTATTATATATATATGTAAATACATTTAACTAAATAATGTAACAATGTATCTTTTTCTAGTATAGCATTAAATGTATTATTTGTAATAGTATTTGGTAATCTTTATGGGAACGTTTTTTGGTAATGTTAAAAAAGCTGATTTTATAAGGATTTTTGCCATTTTTATTTATATGTAAACTCAATTCCCAAAAACACTTGTTTTTGGGAATTAGATTAATCACTTAATTAGTCTCCTTTAAACACAACTACACACTAAAAAAAATGAAACATTCTTAAAATGCTTCTGAGAGACATTTAAAATCAAAAAAATTGAAGAATAAAAGCCTAAAAAGCTTATTCTTCAATTTCTTTGATTTTTTCTTGATCCATATTTTGAAATGCTATCATTCGTTTAGTTTCTTTATCTAGGATTGATTTAGCAAAAGTAAAAAAAGAATCTACGTCTTGAGTTGCTAAAATTTCAACATACTGTGCTTTTGTATCCTTTTCAATAATTAATGGAGGAAATCCCTCCTGTAATAAAGAATAGTTCATCATCATCCGACCAGTTCGGCCATTCCCATCTGAGAATGGATGAATCCGTTCAAACTGAATATGAGTATCCAAAATAGCCATTAACTTAGCTTCCCTATCTTTAGATATACTTAAACGATAATTTAAATTATCAATTAATTGAGAAACTAACAAAGGTGTTTCTGATGGTGAAGATGTTTGAAATTCAGCACCTAAAATCATATTTTCATTCTTTTTAAATTGACCTTTATCGTATTGTAATCGATCTGTTAAATCAGCGTGTATCTCTTTAATAATTGTGGTAGAAAGGGTCTCTTCATTTATTAAATGATTTATCATATGATCAAAAGCTTGCTTGTGGTTCTCAATCTCATAAAATTCTCTAACTGTAGCGCCGGAACTAATAGGTAAAGTACCATTTACAATGATAGAAACGGTAGCAGGTAAAGAAATCGTATTTCCTTCAATTCCTGCTGAATGATGAGCTAATCGTACTAAAACATCTTCAAAGTAGTCGCTAGTTATGGATTTGAAAAATTTATTCACTTGAAGGCCTCCTACATTTAATATCTACACAAAAGTATACTTACGCAAGCTATTCAACAGTGTCTGTGTGAGTATTCTTAAAATTATAAGTTTAAAAAGTCTTTTGTCATCTACGGATCTTTAAAGTTAACTACACGAAAGTATACTAGTATACTTTCGTGTAGTTAACTTATTTTCTGCAAACTTATTTTTTTGAATGCTCGTAAAGATGTTCGTACATTTGATTGTAACCCTCTCTTTGACGGTTAGTTAATCGTGCGTTTACATAACTTTCAATTAGCATTTGCATCATATCGTTTACAGTCGATTTATCCATTTCTTCTAACTCTTCAATAAAAGGTTTTAATGTGTTTAGTCTTAGTAATACATCTGGAGATAATTTAGCTGTTTTTGTAGCTTTAAAAAAGTTTTCGGGTACCTTCTTCTCTTGCACTTTAAATTGTTTTTGAATTTGTGTTTTTTTGATTTCAATTGGAAGATCATTTGGTGAATGGATAGGTGATCTACCAAAGTCATTAGTTCCTTTTATGGATACGTTTTTTTCTTGGAGACTACTTTTTTGTCTTTTGATAATTGGTTCAAATGACTTACTCATAAAATACTCCCTTCTCCCATTCTAAGCAGTTAAATATTTTCTAAATACGCTTCATGGTCATTCAATTCATTTAAAACATCTATGAAAATTTGGTGAGCTTTTCCATCCCACATTTCTACTTTTCCATTTGCATTAGTGTTCATGTGAACACCTTCTACATCATATACTTTTAAACGTTCTTGGTAATTTACAATAGTATCAATAACATTGCTGCCATACATTTCTCTTGCTTGATCTAAAACTCTAGTATCCACTCGTCCACCTTGTCTTAACATCATAGGAATAATTCCAACAACTTGTAAGTGGGCATTATAGCTTTCTGATAAAAATTGCATGTAAGCAATATATGTTTGGGCACCATCTAATGAGAGTTCTTGGGTTTGAAGAACAATAATACAATAATCGGCAGCTATCATAGCATTGTCTGAGTAATCAGATATCGTGGGTGGAACATCTATATAAATACGATCATAACTATTTTTGAAGGGCTCAATTAATTCTTTTAAATAAGAAATTTGAGCTATTTCGTTATCTGGGTATTTATCAAAAAGTATCTTTGATAAATTTCTAAATGATGTATTTGCTGGTATCATATCTAAATTATCCATGACATGAACGATTTCATCTGTAAGGTTTCCGTTTCGAAAACCATCAGTAATTGATTTTGATATATTATCAAGATTTCCAGTTTTAGCAAGCACTCTAGTAGCATTGCCTTGAGGGTCCATATCAATAACTAAGATACGTTCCTTTAAATATGTAGCTGCTTCATATGCCAGCATAGTTACGGTTTTTGTTTTGCCAACCCCGCCCTTAAAGTTTCCAACAACATAAACTTTTCCGCTCATTTGCTTACCTCCTAATTTATACATAAGTATACTTATGTGTAAATTTTAACATTTACAAACATAATATGCAACGGTATACTACTGCGAAAGTTACTTATGTGTAGATGTAACAAAAATGAAATATAAGCATAAGTATACCAGTATACTTATGCTTAAGTTGAAAAGTATACTAGTATACCAGTATACTACGCACAAGTATACTGGTATACCAATGAATAAGTATACCAGTATACTTGTGCGTTACCTTATAATTCATTAAGATCACTGACATAGTAACATTTCCCTATAAATTGCTTTCTTTTATACCTAATTAAAACTATACAATAGTATACCAGTATACCCTTGTATAGTTTTTTTAACATGTAAAAACCTCTACACAAACTAAGCGGTAGTATACTGGTATACTACCGCTTGTTTTATGCAGTATACTAGTATACTGTTGTATAGTTTGTTAATGGAAAAAAGCATTTACATCACATTTCAAGTGCGTTAGGCTCGATATAACACTAAAATTAAATAAAAAAAAGCCCCACGAATTGGCGTTCGTAGGACAACAAATTATTCTGATTTATGTATTGCCATTATACCAAGCACCTGGACAAATGGCAATTGGCTTTTTTACCAACACAGGAGCCAAGCTGTGTGCGTGACAGCATTTAAGTAGACAGGTTAAGCATACGCCGCTGC
>NZ_JBEMBC010000120.1:0-5248 GCF_040274425.1 Carnobacterium sp. | reverse complement strand
CCGACGTCCACTTCGCGAACAATGCTCGATGGTCGATGACCATACTGCGCTTATTCGTTCCAGTGATTCGGGTCTAACCGCTTTTTGTCCCACTCTTTTTCTTTGTCTATTTGGTGTCAAATGTGTCAAAAAGATTGATTAACTTTTTGAATGCGTTAAACTAGCTAAGGGATCAAGAGACTACATAAAGAATGGAAGATACTTAAAAAATGAAAAAAAGGTTCGTGCAAATACTTTTAGTATTAGGTTTAATGCTACTGGTGAATTATGGCAACCAAACTGTTTGGGCTGCTCCGTCTGAAGAAATAGAAAGCACTCCAGCAATTGAAAATGAAAAAGAAGAAGCGGATACAGAAAATACACTTATTGTGAGTGACAAAGTGATTGTTGAACCAAAAAAAGCACGATTTGGAGAACAAGTGACTTTCAGCTTAACTCTTTTGGAAGAACCAGCTTTTGAAACGATTGTATTAAACTATTACTCGAATGAAACAAAAGCTGAAAAAGAAGTAACGTTAACTTATGATAGTGAAACACAGCGTTATACAGGTCAATTAGAAAGTGGCTCAACATCTGTCGGTCAATGGCAGTTGATACAAGCGATCGGGATGAATCAAGAGAGTGAACCACTCATTTTAGAAACGATTCCTTTAATGAATGAGGATCAAGAGCTAAAGCAAAGTGATTTTGAAGTTCTTGCGCACCCTTCTGCCTTACTGGATCTTTCCTCAATCAAAGTTGAACCAAAAGACGTTAAAGTTGGTGAGAAGCTCCAGTTTAGTTTAAAGACAAATGAAAATACAGTAGTGACCAATGGGGCTGTCGTTTTTCGCTCAACAGCTTCTATAGATGAAGAAGGCAATCATACGCAACTCACGCTTCAATTAAGGTATAACGAAGAAACGAAAGCTTATGAAGGTGAATCTTCCAGCTTCACCAATGAGATGATAGGTGAGTGGGTGATTGATTCTATTCAAGCCACAGATGGCAAAGGCAATCCGTTCATATTATACAATCAATTTGTAATCGAACACGATAGAGCGAACGTACAAGGCCAAATTGATGAACTGAAAAAACAACTAGCTGAAGCACAAAGTGTAGATGAATTGGATGAACTTGAACAACAAGAACAAATTAATCAATTAACTGAAAACATCCAGCAGTTGGAAAAATTAAAGGAAATTAAAGAGAAGTTACTTCAAGCCGATCTTTCACTTGGAGACTTTACAGTGGTAGAACAGCCGGTGGAAGAGAATCCTGAACCCATTAAGGAAGAAGTTCCAGTAAAGAATCAAGAAAAACAAGTAGGGAAAAATGATTCAGACCTTCCATTGGTAAAACCATTTACACCCAAGAAGCAAAAAGATGATTTATTAGAAACAAATGTGCTAGATAATGTGTTAAAAAAAGAACAGAAGCCAGACGATAATAGTGAAAAAAAGACAGCAGCAAATGAATCAATCCAATCAATGGAATCTTCGCCTAAAGCCGAAGAAAAAAACAGTCAAGAAGAGTCAGAATCGACGATCTTTTCCAATGGAACGTTGCTGATAGTAGTTGCGGCTTTTGTTCTGATCAATGGATTTATCTTTAAATTTTAAACCGAACTCTTTTGCCTTCAAATTTTCTGATAAAAGAAATTTTGAAGGTTTTTTTGTCGTGTTTGCTTCATTGCTGATTTTACACAAACTAAGTAAGCTATACGTGTACAAGGCCTTGTAACACCATTTGAAGGGTTTGAAACTAATGATTAGAACATTAAGCGAAGACAACGAAAGAGCTTTTTTCGATCAACATGCCGGAATCGTCCATGGAGTTTTGAAGAAATTAGGAGTAAGTCGAATGCACTCAGATTACGATGATTTTGTGCAGCAAGGTTTATTAAAGTTAGTAGAAGCTTATGAAGCCTTTCCGCAAGATCTGGAACATGCTGAATTTTTGTATCAGTTTACCGGATTTGCTTATAAAAAAGTACAGTGGCATATGCTCGATTTGTTAAGAAAACAGCAACGAAAGTGGGCAAATGAAATGTCTTGGCCAGAAGATCTAGAAAAAAATCAACCAGATACGCATGCACCTTTTGAACAATCTTACCAAGAAATGGATCTATTGAAAGAAATGCTGCCGTTATTAACCAAAAATGAACAAGCTTATTTATTAGACGCGGTCGTCTATCGTTTATCGGTTACAGAGATCGCAAAAAAACAAGGTGTTAGCCGCAAAACGGTCTACCAATGGAAGAAAAGAGTGGCGGAAAAGCTGTCCCACTTTTTACTTATTTTAAAAGACTGAAAAAAACGCTTAGACCAAATTTTTGGTCTAAGCGTTTTTGTTTAATCTTTAGGAAAGTATGGGTTGTTTGTTAGGGTACCTCTAAAATGATCTCTAACTTCATCAAGGTAAGGATTTTCTTCTCCCAGAACTTTAACGAGAATATCTTGTGCCTTGTAATTGGATAAAAAGACCATAACTTTATCTAATGAAAAAAAGACGGAAGTAAAAGTAGGGTTCTTCAGGCGTCTCTGGACAACATTTAGTTCTTCCGAAAAGTAAGGCGCAAGGGTATGACAGTAATTGCTGAGCAGTTCATCGACCACTGCATGCAGAAGATGCGTAAGGACAGCTGAACGCTCTACTTGATCATAAAAACTATGAGCTGAAACGATAAGCTGCAATTCATGATGATTTCTAAAGGTTACTTGCATACAATTTTCTTTTTTATCTTCAACAGCTGAGAGAATGTGGTGCAGTCCATACCAACTGGTTGAGTCATTGGCGGCTCCTTTTTCAGGCACAAATATTTCGTCACCAGAAACAAAAGGACAGCGGTGATGAAAGCCTAAACTTTTTCCAATATGCTGAATATAGGTGTAATCTAAGGGCTTTTGACTGAAGTATCGGTTCATGATGGTGCGTGATTCTTCTTTTGTTTTTAAAGGAGGCTCATCTAGTTGGAAAACGATCGTATTAAACGGTGTTTCTTGAACGTCTCGAATATCTTTTATGTAAAATGATTTTGCATTTAATAAGATATGTGTTTGCTCAAAAGCAATGGCGAGTGAAGAGGAAAGACTATGATCTGTAATGAATAATGGATCGATTGTATTTCGATACCAAGTCGTTTTATAAGAGTACTGTGATTCACAAACTTCGTCTAAATAATAAGCAGGTTTCTTTGAGGGTATGGTATCATTAAATTGAAAATAACCGTTTCGCCACTTGCTGTAATACGTTAGATATTGATTGCGTTCAAAATCTTCTTTCATTCTTCTGTCCCCATTCCATTAAGCTATTTGTTAAAAAACTAACATACTGATATTGTAATCGTTTTCATATCGTGCAGCACTTAGATTCTCATCTTTATAATTAAATTATTATCGTTTTTTAATTCCTTTCATTTAATTGTAATTTAAAATTGAAAACGATTTAAAATGGATAAGAAAGATATTTTTACAAATTTTTCTATGTGCCGTATACTCAATTAAACTAGATTGTCGCAAATGCAAAATTTGGTTGCTACATAACTATAGATACAAGGAGGCTTTATTTATGCAAAAAATTGTTCCTCATTTTTGGTATGACAAAGAGGCTGGAGAAGCAGCAGAACTCTACACGTCTTTATTCGAGCAATCTTCTATTGATAGTAAAACAAAAATTTATGATACTCCTTCAGGAACTGCGGAAACAGTAACGATGACAATTGCTGGCCAATCCTTTATGTCTATATCAGCTGGACCATTTTTTAAATTTACACCGTTGATATCCCTTCAAGTAATGTGCAGCACACTAGTAGAAGTCAATCGGTTATGGCAACAATTGTCAAAGGGCGGCAACGTTCTTATGCCACTGGAAGCCTATCCTTTTAGTGAAAAATATGGCTGGACAGAAGATAAATATGGTCTTTCATGGCAAATTATTTATTTGCCCGATCAACCCATAGCGCAAAAAATCACTCCTTCCATATTGTTTACAGACGAACAATATGGAAAAGCTAAAGCAGCCATGGAATTTTATACCTCTGTATTTCCTAATGCTGCGATTGATGGATTTGACTACTATGCTGAGGATGATCCGCAAGGGCAAGGCGGAAAAGTCCAATATGGCTTATTTAATCTTGAAGGACAAAATTTCGTCGCAATGGATAGCGGAATAACACATGATTATAAATTTAACGAATCCGTTTCGTTTATTGTAAACTGCGAAACACAAGAAGAAATCGATTACTATTGGGACAAACTATCTTATGTACCTGAAGCGGAGCAATGTGGATGGTTAAAGGATAAATTTGGTGTATCGTGGCAAATTGTCCCAGCTAATATGAATGAGTTGATGAGCACAAAAGATACGGAGCAACTGAATCGTGTAACACAGGCTTTTCTTAAAATGAAAAAATTTGATATCGCTGAATTAAAAAGAGCGACTGAAGAGGAATAATCATCCTAATTTAAAACATGAGATTAGATAGTGGTTAAAAAGGAGTTGGAACTAATGAGAAAAATCATTATGAATTTAGCAATGAGCCTAGATGGTTTTATCGCTAATGAAGATGGCAGCTTCGATTGGATAAAAGGATATGAGGACAGTTCATTAAACACAGATAATCCTTATAATTATGAAATGCTTTTAGAGGATATCGACATTGTAGTAATGGGAAAAAGATGCTATGAGCAAGATATGCATTTGGAATTTGCAGATAAAACGGTTTATGTAGCAACCCATTCGAGTATTTCTGATTACGACAACCTCAAGTTTTGCAACAGTAAAATCGTTGAAGTAATAAAAGAAGAACAGCAAAAACCAGGAAAAGATATTATGTTATTTGGCGGTGGTCAACTGATCAATGCATTTTTAAAAGCGGATTGCATTGATGAATACATTCTTGGGGTGATACCAGTGATTTTAGGAAAAGGCAGGCCTTTATTTTATGGCGGCCACCTTCCAATTGAACTTAAATTAGAAGAGTATATGATAGATAATGGAATTGTTATTTTAAGATATGTGAACAGGTGAAGTTAATGATATGAAAAGACATTCAAAAGAGTAATTGAATGTCTTTTTGCTGCGTTCATGTTAAAAGTTGAATGATGGAGCAAACAACTGCAAAAAAAGGAATCTGTTTGTCCCAAACAGGTTACCACTATGTATTTTAATAGCATTAGCACAAGGAGAATAAATGACTTGTTTAATCGGTTTAGAAAATAGGACCTTCCAATAATGGGTAAATTAGGTATAATAATGGGAATAGATT
>NZ_JBEMBC010000119.1:0-5268 GCF_040274425.1 Carnobacterium sp. | reverse complement strand
AAAGCCATCCATCAACATACATTGGCTTTAACTAGCAAATATTTTGCTGAACTAAAAGAAGATTACATTCCAACGGGTACCTTGTTGCCTGTAAAGGGTACACCCTTTGATTTTACAACTGCAGACACTGTAAACAAAGGTTTTGAGAGCACACATCCCCAAAACAAATTAGTTTCTGGATATGATCATCCTTTTGTTCTAGAACATCTTGCTGATAAACCTGAGGCCACCTTGTATGACCAAAAGAGTGGAAGACGCGTTCAGATGGTGACAGATCGAGATGCTGTTGTTATCTTCGCCGTCAACACATTAGATGGGCGACACACTAATGAAGGAACATCTGAAGAACATTATGCAGGAATTACGTTAGAAGCTCAAAATTTACCAAATGCAATCAACCAAAAGGACTTTGGTAAAGTGACCCTCTCACCTGATGAAATTTTTCAATCTGAAACAACTTACCGCTTTGATACAATGCTATAATAAATAAATGGAAAGTGGTGAGATTATGGCAACTATTAAAGACATTGCCGAAAAAGCGGGTGTTTCGAGTGCAACCGTATCTCGTGTATTAAATTATGACGAGACATTATCAGTAGGTGATGAAACAAAAAAACGAGTATTTGAAGTTGCTGAAGCGTTGGAATATACAAAATACCAAAAGAAAAAAGCAAACAAACAAGGCAAATTAGCCATCGTTCAATGGTACACAGAAAAAGAAGAGCTCGATGACCTCTATTACTTGTCTATCCGTTTAGGTGTAGAAAAAAGAGCAGAAGAAATGAACTATGAAATCGTCCGTATTTTTCAAAATACAGATTTTGAAATGAATTCATCTATCGAAGGCATTATAGCGATTGGAAAATTTAGTGATTCTCAAGTAAATAAACTCACTTCATGGACAGAAAATATCTGTTTTGTTGATTTTGATCAACTCCATCGTAAACTAGACTCGGTTGTCATCGATTTTGAGCAAGCAGTAAATTCTGTTTTGGATTACTTTTGTACAAACGGTTACCAAAATATTGGTTTGATCGCTGGGCAAGAAAATTTTGGAGATAGATCTAAACCAATCATTGATAAACGAACCACTATTTTCGAGAATTACATGAATCAAGTTGGAATATATCAGGAAAAATATATATTCACAGGCGCATTTAATGTTACATCTGGTCAAGAATTAATGAAAAAAGCGATTGAAACCTTAAAAGACGATTTACCAGATGCCTTTTTCATTTCAAATGACTCCATGGCAATCGGTTGTTTGAGGGCTTTACAAGAAGCAGGCATCTCAGTTCCAGAACGAGTTAGCCTTATAGGATTCAATGATATAAGCGTAGCTAAATACATCTATCCCACATTAAGTACAGTAAAAGTCTATACCGAATTAATGGGCGAAACCGGTTTTGACCTATGGTTAGACAAATTGACTACTGAAAGAACGGTCGCAAAAAAAGTGACCTTATCGACAGATTTAATTCTACGCGAAAGCACTAGATAATATTTTACAGTCCTTTAAAAAGAGATCATCTTAGTATTCTGCTGAATATTAAGATGATCTCTTTTTAATGTTAGAAAATCTCTAACAATATTGGTTAGTTTAATCAAACGTAATATATGCTTGTTTGTTTCGCTTCAATGAATCCACTATATTTTTACCAGTCTCATCCCATTCAATCATTCGATAATAAGCATCATGATAAAAAATAAATTTATACTGATTCGCGTAAGCTTCTTTCATCCATTTCTCTTTGTTAAACACGGATGTCATTGGATAATCATCATAAGCTAAGACCCATAAAGGATTTTGGTGTGCATGTGTTGGCATAATATCAGCCATATGCAACAGCGTTTCACCTTTTTGTGTCAGTCTGATTACTGCATGCCCTTCACTGTGGCCTCCTGTATGGATCATTTCAATTCCCGGTACTACTTCAAGTGATTCTTGATAAGTAATGACCTGATTTTGGATAGGTTCCCAGTTTTCTTTCCAGTACGTACTTTTGGAGCGAATATTCGGATGTCTCATTTCATCCCATTCAATCTCATTAACGTAAATATCTGCATTTGGAAAAGTAGAAACTAGCTCCCCATTTTCCGAATGTGTTAATCCGCCGGCATGATCAAAATGTAAATGTGTCATCAATAATGCATCAATGTCATTAACGGTCAATCCAAGTTCTGCTAGACTTTCCTTCATCTTCGTCTCTTCTACAACCCCATAATTGCGTCGTTGTTTGTCTGACAACTTCCCTTGTCCTACTCCAGCATCAATCAAGTAATTCTTATTCTGATATTGGATTAAAATTGAATCGGTCGGCAATTCGATTTGATTTTTTTCATTGACCGGATACTTACGTGACCACAATGGTTTAGGCACTACACCAAACATCGCTCCTCCATCCATAGAAGTGATTCCACCATCCATCCATGTTAATGTCATCTCATGAAATTTCAAAGTATCCATTGATATCCTCCTTATGTAAAAAAACGTTTCAAATCATTTCAATTGATTATACGCATACTTTTTTGTTATTTCAAAGAAATTTTTTTTGAATTCACATTGTTTAATAAAAATGTTCATGAGAAGAACTTTTTCAACAAAAAAAACAGGTTCAAAGTTTTTTACTTCGAACCTGTTTTTAAAATTTTTAACGTTTAATTCCTAATATATCTTCCTTTGCATGAACCAATTGAGTGATCAATTGACTATATGGTGCTTCAAATCCTTTAGCTTCAGCTTGCTTTGCAACTTCTCCATTCAAGAAGTCGATCTCAGTTAGACGCTTGTTCTTTAAATCTTGGTGCATAGAAGGATAATGTTCGCCCACTTTTTCAGCTGTTCCTTTTAAATAATTTACAGTTTCCTCAACGTCTATCTGTACGCCTTCAGTTTCGGCTACACGAGAAAATTCGCTGACAATTTCTTTATTTAATTGTTCGATTTGGGAAGTTTCGAATAGTTCTTTGATATTGCAATCTAACAATGAACAAAGAGCGTTCATCGTCCCATTCACACAAGCTTTTCTCCAAGTTGTAAAGTTAACATTTTGGCTGTATACTCCATTCAAACCACAATCTGCCATCATTTTTACAACTTCACGTGTACCTTCTTCTTCATTTTCATCACTGTTTTGAACTTCGACTGGACCTTCTCCCATAAAGTGAGTTTTACCTGGGGCATCTATTCCACCAGTCCACAAGGTTGTTCCCATAATAATATTCTTTTGAGGAATGTATTCTGAAATAGTCGTTGCATGACCTAGGCCATTTAATAGACAAACCACTTTTGTATCTTCTGTCAGCATATGTTTGATTTTTTCTAACATCTGTCTTAATCCCATTGATTTAGTAAAAATAAAAACTGTATCAAATGTATCTTTGATTTCTTCTGGCTTCCCTATTGGGATAATGACATTATCTTCTTTTCCATTAACTGTGATGGACAAACCGTTTTCTTTGATAGCATTAATATGGTCATCCCAAAAATCGATTAATGTAACGTCGTTTCCATCTTTTTTCATCATATATCCAAATCCGCATCCTAAAGCGCCTGAGCCTGCAATTGCTATCTTCATTTTATTATTCCTCCATTTTATCGTTATCTATTAGTTAATTAATTTGAAGCAGGGATAAATTTAAAGATCTCATCTTCATAGATGTGTAAGAATTTACTACACACCATATCGATAATAAATCCTCCAACAAAAGGTATTACAAAGTAAGCTAACAGAACATTAAGTAAACCAGTTCCCATGTTAAAAGCTTGAATAGGTCCAACTAATCCTACAATTCCAAACCCAGCAGTTTGTGGAGTTCCATGAATCGTTAACATATATACACCAATACCTGAGATAACTGCATTTATAACTACTGGTATCATTATTTTTGGATATTTGATCAAATTAGGAATCATCATTTTCATAGCACCAAGTAAAATGGCTAATGTTGTTCCTGATTGGTTAATTCTTAAAGACCCAATGACTAAAATCGCTGTACAAGCTGTCACACCTACTGCAGCAGCACCAGCACCTAACCCGGCAACACCAATAGCAATTCCAATCGCTACTGTTGAGATTGGTGAGATAATTAAAATTGAGAATGCTACAGATATTAAAATAACCATCAATAAAGGTTGTAGAGTAGTAAAACTATTGATCAGTTCTCCAATTGAAGAAGTAATGATGCCAACATAAGGCAACATGATCAAACCAATCGTTCCTACACCAGCACCAACGATAATTGGCATAAGGATCAACGTTAATGAACCTAAGCGACCTTGCAGCAAACGCGTAACAAAAACTGCTATTGCGGAAACCAGCATAACATTAATCAAATCACCAATACCAACCAGTTGAACACCAGCTTCGGTAACTTTATAAGCACCTGAACCTAAGAAGGCTGCTGCACCAACAATTACACTTTCCATTCCATTCATTTTAAATTGCATTGCTACGAGAACTCCAATAATAGCTGGTGTAATGAATTGCATAATCGTCACTACGCTTGATAATAATACAAATATAGAACCATAAGGAATAAGTGCTTTAAAGATGGACCCCAATATCGCATTGGCAATTAGCCCAATAACGATTCCTGATGCTGTTCCTCCTAATACTTTGTTCAAATAATCTTTACCAGTATATTTTACTCTTTCTTCCATTAAACTCAACCTTTCTTATGTTTACTATATGAATAATTAATCAACATTCATAACATTGTTAACTGATTCACTAATATTCTTTACTAGTTAAATTTATCACAAACTAAAAGTTATTTCAATGATTATTTTTTCTTTTTTGTCTTTTCAAAAACACGCTATTTATTTCAAAGTAAATCCACATGTTATTTTATTTTAAAAATAACATTGATAAAATCTCGTTTTAACAGGATATTTCTTTTGTTATGATAATTACCCAATGTTAATATATTTAGTTTATAATCGTATTAACAGGCTGAATTAATTTCCTACATTTTAGATTAATCTATTTGCTCATTTTTTATCAATTTATCTTTTCTCCCTAATTATTAACCTATACCTGTTATACTTATTTTCTATTTAGTGTATATATAAACATAAAAAATTAATATCATTTAGGCTTCTATTAGAAAACACACATATAAATAAAAACTGTTCTTTTATTTATGTATGTGTTTTGGTAAACTAAAAAAAGAATAAAAGCGTTTTAAAAATTGAACTGGTCCCTGTCAAGTAGACAGTGTAAAAAATAAAAACATATTTGTTTTAGACTTATGCTATGTGCATAA
>NZ_JBEMBC010000118.1:0-5332 GCF_040274425.1 Carnobacterium sp. | reverse complement strand
TTCATAATAACTAAATTTACCTCCACTCACTTAAAAAAAAGTGATTATTATTTTACATATGCTGCTTTTAATATTATGACGCAAATATATTTTTTTTGATACTCTTCGTATGATTTCTTAATGATTTTTAAATAAATAATACGAATGTCTCTCATCCCACAAACAGCAAATAGGAAAGCCATCCTTTTCTATAATACCTACCTATAAACCAAGTGACAAGTATAATAATATAAACAACCCCTTTTTATTTATTTAATTTAGACGGATATGTTCTCACTTTATGTTTATATTCTTGGGTTAATTTATAAAATTCATTTTTATTTACCTTGTTAAATTTGTGATTCCATTTAAACATATTTATAAGCATTGAAAAAGTTGGTTTATAATTTGCTTTTTCTATCTTTAATAATTGCTTAACATACCTAAATAGAATACGTTTCAATCTGATAAGATAAGGTGTATCTAGAAATATAATACAACCCGAACTTTCAAAACTTTTTATCACCCATCTTTTTGTACTGGTCCCTTCTAAAATCCATGCATCACTTTTAACGATTGCTTCTAACCTCTTAACTATCTCTTTATCTGATCTTCTGCTATCTCCCGTTGAATGCCTTTCGAAAATGATATTGTCTATCTCGTAATATGGGATGCTCAGTTCCTTTGAGAGTTTCTTTGCTAAAGTTGTTTTTCCACTACCTACAGAACCAATGATATGTATTCTTCTTTTTGAGCCCAATCTGAAACTCCTCCAATAACTAAATCATTTTCTATATAGAGAATGTATTCTAATATACTCCTTATAGTTAACTGACACTTTATTTCCTTCTTTTTCTTTAATGTTTTTCGGTATTTTAGTTAACAAAAAATGAAACCACTATATCTATCGACGTAGAAATCAGGATCAACAAAAAAGTACGGTCTATAATCATTTGACTCCTACTCCTACTATCTGAGTGGTCTAAAAATAATCTAATCTCTTCATATGTCATCCATGTGACTCCGAGCACAACAATAAGTGAAATTAAGGATATATCTGATGTGAATGGAGTTTTAAAAAAATAGTTGATTGTTAATGGAATAAATAAAAGCAAAGATAATCCTTTTAGTACATACTTTTTTCCCATGTGCTGCCTCCTAATTATTTTTTTATTCTGACTCTTAGAATTTCAATTAAAGTAAGTACTATAGCGGTATATAATCCTGCACCAATGAAGTCTTTATTTATTATCCACTCTATTGAAATACCAATAAAACTAGTAACTACCATTAGTAGTATGACATTCGCATACGGGTGCTTTTCTGTAAATTCTTTATATTTATTACTCATAATTCCACCTCTAACTTATATAGTTGCTTCGTTTTGTATTTAGTTGCAAAAATTTTCAGCTATAAGTTCCCAGCTTAGATATTAATGCTTGCAGTGCTTACTGTTTTAATATCCTACACTAACTGGATCGTCTTCATCACATTCGATTAAAATGACTTAAAGAAATAAAGTTATTTTAATAGTTGAGTTGTAAATACTTTTCCATATATTTGGAAAAAAGAGTGGTGTTTGCATAGAGAAGAACTCCTAAAAGTAGTATCACTTCTGTTTCTACTTTTGATAGAATTAGAATCAAAAGTAGAGAAATAAAGATGTCTATAATTCCACTCAAAACAGCTAAAAGTTTAAATGTAGTCTGTTTTTCTTTAGCTAAATCGTTAATTTGGTATGAGTCAATAGGCGCTATAGTAAAATAGCTTACGAAAGTAGAGGTATATCTACCCAATAAAATATTAAGTATACCCATCAATTTACCTAAAATAAGTATTGATAAAAAAGTAGTAGCTATATAATTCCTCAAAAAAACCCCTCTATTCATTAGTTTATAAAGTTTATCAATTATTAAATGCACAGGATTAATTATATTCATTAGTCTTCTGAATCTGATTTCAGCTGGAGATAATAACTTTTTTAGTTGTTTTTCATTATGATATCTCCGATAGCTAATCTTCACACGGACTAATTCATAATCCTATTATCTATTTAATTTACTAAAACTAAAAGAACGCAGCGGTTTACGTAGTAGCAACCAGTGGTTGCTACTACGTAAACCAATAGGTGCATTACTTTTCAAGTGAAGTTAGAGATAATGAACGTAACAAATTAAGGGGGGGCTGGAAGTTATTATTCTATTAAATAGGAAATGATTATCAGTGTTATGTGTTAATTTATATCTTTAATATAAAAGTAAATCAAAATACAGGAGCTCTCAAAAAAGTTACAGTACACACTTATCATTATTCATATAGAGCCGTTGGATGGAAAGTAAATAACTAAGTATTGATCTTGTATAAAAATAGAGTGTTAATATGTCTAAACCTTCTTCTTTAAACGTAACACCGATGGATAACTCAACTAAGTACAACCCTGTAGGAAGTGCTCATACGACAATGTATACTCAAGAAACTGTTCTAACTGTTAAAGAAGGCTAATACATTCCTGCAACGGGGTTATGAAAAAAAGTTCAATAATATAAATTATAAAGGAGATTTTGCAGATAATGAATTATATTTTATTTCTAGTCGTTTTTTTCATTTTTTTGTATGGTGTATTTTCCATATTTCTTTTTATTCATAATCGTATAAATAAAAAGAAATAGTAAACTACTTGCCAAAAGAAACAACTAAGTCTATTACCTGTCATAATCTAAAATGAGAACCTATATGTGGCTAGAGAAAATATAGATGAAGTGTCTAAGCTAAAGTTAAATAGGGATTTACTGATTTCGACTTCATTAATCACAATACAACGTTCCGTAATCTTCTCGTTGCTGTAGCCTAATATTTCCACCAGTATAGCTACTTCTTTAATTTTCTTGTAATGTGATAACCAAACGTTTTCCGCAGTGTATGTTTATCTATATTGTCTCTCCCTAAAAAGTTTATGTATTTATGATTAATTGAAACTTTAAATCACTCTTAACCTAACTTGGTACTTTCATCTAAAATATTATGACAAGAAAAGAGGTTTTAACTAGTATGTTTTACCGAATTTCGAATCCTATTTTAAAAAAAGATTATTTACTTATACTCAAAATTTTAAAAGACTATTCTGATAAAATTGCTATAGTTTACTATCCTTCAGTAGAAAATAAGAACGATATGGAAATAAGAACGGCATTAATGAATTTTTATCTTGAAACTGATTGGATGAAAAAATGGCCTAGAACGATCAATAGCAAAAAAGCTAGAGTCGATTTTTATGCTTACAATCATTCAAGTTATACTTTATTAAAAAAATCTCGTTCTCTCATTAATATAAATCAAGAACAAACTATTGATGTATTTTTTTTGTTGAATAATAGATGTGTATTTTATTCTGTTATTCATGAAGATATCTATGTTGTAACAGATCCCAAACTAGCAGAAGCTTTTCGGATAGCAGGTTATCCATTACTTAAGATACCTGCTTCAAGCTCAAAATTTTTCTGAGATATAGAAAACAGAGAAAACGTATACAATAATATTTTACTTAGTTTGAAAAAAAGCATACAATAAGAAAGTAACATCTTTAAAAAATGAGGAGGAAATGATTTATGATGAAAGAAAATTCTTTTGTGTTTCACAATGGTGTTGAGATCCCAAATATCGGTTTTGGCACTTGGCAAATCCCAAATGAGGAAGCTTACGATGCCGTAACAATGGCTCTTAAAAATGGCTATACTCATATTGATACAGCATTAGCTTACCAAAATGAAGAAAATGTTGGAAAAGCTATCAAAGATTTTGATTTACCACGTGAAGAAATCTTTATCACTAGTAAATTACCCGCTCAAATTAAAGGTTACGATGAAACTTTAGAGGCTTTCAACACAACTATTACAAACTTAGGTGTGGATTACTTAGACCTTTATCTTATTCATGCTCCATGGCCTTGGGATGAAAAAGGTGCTGACTACACTGAAGAAAATATTCAATCTTGGAAAGCAATGGAAAAATTATACAATGATGGAAAGATTCGCACTATCGGAGTTTCTAATTTTTCTGTGTCAGATATTCAAGCTCTTATCGATGCTTGTGACATCGTACCGATGGCTAATCAAATTCCGTTCTACGTTGGACATGATCAAGAGGACCTTCTTGCTTTTTGTAAAGAACACAACATTGTAGTAGAAGCTTATTCACCGCTAGCAACTGGTCAAACATTGAACAGCCCAAAAATTAAAGAAATGGCAGAAAAATATGGTGTGACTCCTGCACAATTATGTATCCGTTATTGTTTAGAGCGTGAAACATTGCCACTTCCTAAATCAACACATGAAGAACGAATCGTTGAAAATAGTCAATTAGATTTCACTATTTCTCCAGAAGACGTGAAAAAATTGGACGCTGTTGAAGATGTCCGTAAATAATCTTTTATAAACTACTAAAAGACCTGAGAGAATTATCTCAGGTCTTTTTTCATTAAATTAAATTAGTTTTTTCTAATTTTTTTATTTTCTTATTCTTATAATTATGCTACGCTAATTTTATTAAGTTGTTCGAAAAATAGGTTCTGTGTCCTTATTTCTTACTGCTTTATAAAAAACGAGATAAGGATACGGATTAAAAAAATCATAACCTGTTTCTTTATTTATAAGGAGATTATTATGCTATCATCTTTTTCAAAAAATATTCAAACAACGTTAGTCACTTCTTTTTTTAGTAGTTTAGTTTATGCTTGTACAATTCCTTACTTGATTATCTATTTAGCAGGCATATTCAGTAAGGAAACAATCGGAGTCTTAGTTATGATAAATGTAGTTTCCTCATTTTTGGCTGGAATCATTGGCGGCTACTTAGCAGATAACTTTCAGCGAAAAAAAATCTTATTGATCTTTCAAAACTTATATGGAATATCTTTATTTATTGTCGCGCTAAATTTTGCGAATATTCTGCCACAAAATTTTTGGTTGATTTCAGGTTATCTTATTTGTGGTATAACTTATAATTTGTATTATTCAGCTTTTGATGCGGTATTGCTTGACTCTACTGTTCCAAATGAACGTAAAAAAGTGTATCAGCTACAGTATTGGACATTCAATTTATCAATGGCCTTAGGCGCTTCAATTGGTGGATTCCTATTTAAACATTACTTAGTCTACTTATTTTTAGGAGCAGCTCTTTTACAATTCCTAATGTCTGCTTTTATGCAAAGAAACCTTGATTATAAAAATAATGTTTCTAGCACAAAGGGAAAAACAATTTTTCATGATCTGTTTACCAATTATTATATTGCTGCTAAAGACAAACGGTGGGTTATTTTAATTTTAGGGATTGCTCTTTATAGCGCTGCAGAATTTTC
>NZ_JBEMBC010000117.1:0-5568 GCF_040274425.1 Carnobacterium sp. | reverse complement strand
TTACTGTGTTATTTTCTTCCATGATACAACCCCCATTTTTAATCGATTACTTTATAAGTTCTTATTTCTATTATTATAGTTGAAAAGTGATAGGATGAGTAGCGAAAAAAAGAATTAATCGTTAAACTTACAACTAATCAAAAGAATAATGATAAAGATTAGGAACACTAATAGGATTAGCGGGATTAAGAGAAATTAACGGAACTTGGTAAACAGTATAAAATATTTTATTTAGAATCATCTGTAACCAGATGAAAACTCTACTCAATCGAACTATAAGAATAAATGACCCTTAAAAGTAGCAAAGTAATAAACAACCCCTCTAGAAATCTAGAGGGGTTTCGTATTGGCTAAATTAATAGCATGCTTGTCTTTAAAGTGTGACTTTATTTCCTTTTTTAATCCTAGATGACCGGAACAAATAAAATCAATTAAAGCCTCCTTGATATATTATATTTATCCTAGTTGATCCTCCCTTTATCCAATTTCCCATTGAGTTGCTGTTACAATTGCATGTCCTTTTGCATAGAACTGTATTTGATTTTGATCTACTTGTGAATAAAGACGCGACGTAAAGACTTCTAAACCATCATTCACAAATATTTCGACGGAGGACTCATCCATAAACAATTGAATCTGTAGTTCTTCTTCAGAAAAATCGCATTTCCTTAAAGTTCCAAATTCAGCAGTTGATGTTTCACCAGATTGCCCCCGATCAAAAACTAATTTTTTTTCTACTCGGTCATAGTAGAAATTGGTTACTTCCTTGTCGCCCATTCGAAAACTTAGACCTACATATTGTCCAGTTATATTAGTAAAAGATGCTTGGAGTTCGTAAGTTCTAGCAGAAAATTGATTAACAATTACTACTTCGTTTTCTAACTCTATTTCTACTGTATTTTTCTTCCCACGTAGTAAAGCTAGTTCAGGTACAGGTTTCTGATAAATTTTCCCGTTTTTTAAACTGATTTCACGCAAAATTGTTAAACAGTGAGCCCATCCAAATTCATCTGTAACACAATCGACACCAGGAAGACCTAACCATCCAACTAACAATTGACGTCCATTTGGATCAGTCATTGTTTGAGGCGCGTAAAAATCAAAACCTCTATCTAATTCTGTGAAGTCCTCAGTTACATGAAAAACCCCTTTAGTAAAATCAAGGGGATTTCCTAATAAATAACCAGATTGATAAATATTTTGATATTTATCTCCTTTCTCGGTCATCCCTTGAGGTGAAAATAAGAGAACCCCATGATTGTCTAACTCAAAATAGTCTGGACATTCCCACATAAATCCTTGATTTTCTGAAGTAATATTCCCTTTTAATTCTATTGCTTGTTGATACGTCCATTTTTCTAAATCATCTGAAACATAGTAAACAATTGCTCCTTCATGATTACTTGTTTCTGCTCCGATAATACAGTAATAGTAACCATTTTGTTCAATAATTTTAGGGTCTCTGAAGTTATCCGTGTATCCTTCGGGTGAATCTATAATCAACGGTTTTTGAGATTTCTTGATGTTGTTATCTTTGCCCATTACTGCATGACATTGATAAGGAATTCGCTTCCAATTTTCTGTTCGAGTGTTGCCTGTATAGAACAAATGTAATTGGTCATCTTTCACGAATCCTGTACCTGAGAAGACACCATGGCTATCGTATTTAGTATCGGGGCTCAATGCAATACCTTTATCTTCCCAATCAACCAAATTATTAGAAACCATGTGATACCAGTACTTCACGCCATGCACTGGACCTAGAGGAAACCACTGATAAAATAAGTGATACTGGCCGTTATAATAGCTAAAACCGTTTGGATCATTTAATAATCCTGTTTTAGGTTGAATATGAAAAGTTTGTCGATAAGGTCCCTCGTCAACTTTTTTTTTCAATTCTGTCATATAAGCACTAGAAACATCATCAATCCTTTTGTAACGCTCTTTTTTTGTCCATTCCATTTATAAAATCCCTCACAATTTCCTTTTTTAATTTATTTTTTTTATCTTATTGGTTTTCGCAAATAGTATTGTAAAAATAAACGTTACAATAAAAGCTATTCCTAAAGAAATTAAATATTGAATCATCGATTGTGGTCGAATGACAATCACTCCTGGTAGACCAGCGGGCCCTTGTGATACGGATAAAACGTTCATCCATGTAGCGTAAGCTGCTCCTGTTGCTGATCCAATAAGGGCTGCAATAAAAGGATATTTGAGTTTCAAATTGACACCAAAAACAGCGGGTTCAGTAATCCCTAGTAAAGCTGATACGCCTGCTGCTGAAGCAATGGATTTCATTTTAATATCTTTTTTAAATAGGTAAAACACTGCTAAAGCAGCAGCACCTTGTGCCACATTGGAAGCAGCTACAACTGCAAAAGTTGGTGAACCTCCAAGTGTTTCAATATTAGCCAAGATTTGCATTTCAGAAGTAACCAAACTATGGTGCATACCTGTAATGACAAGTAATGGATATACAACTCCATAAATGGCTCCTCCTATAGGTCCTAACTCAAAGAATAACCACATTACACCGTTAGTCATCCAATCTCCGACTACTCTCATGACAGGACCAATAGCTACAAAAGTAAAAGTTGCTGTAAGTAACACTGAAAGTAAGGGGGTAACGATGTTATCTAACATCATTGGAATAAATTTCTGCAATAATTTTTCTATTTTAGCTAAAACAAACGCTGCTCCAATTACGGGTAAAACGGTTCCTTGATAACCTACCTTAGCGATTTCAAAACCAAAAATATTCCACACTGGTAAATTATTTTCCAGTAATGCTTGACCATACTCATAACCATTTAATAAATCGGGATGAATCATTAATGCGCCAATAACCGCACCTAAAACAGGAGTCGCACCAAAAGTTTGAGCCGCGTAAAATCCAATCAAGACAGGGAGAAATACAAATGCAGTATTAGAGAATAGATTAATCATTCCTGCTAAATCTGAGAATTGTGGGTAAGCCTCGATTATTGTCTGATTAGGAATAAATAAACTTTCGGCTGTTAATAAATTATTTATTCCCATCAATAATCCCGAAGCCACTAAAGCTGGTAAAATTGGAACAAACACATCTGCTAGCGCTTTCAAAACTCGTTGCACTATATTCAATTTGCTTGAAGCTATTTCTTTTAATTCATCTTTACCTATTTCAGATAGATTAGTCTGATTTAAAAACTCTTGATAAACCTTGTTTACTAATCCAGTACCTAGAATTATTTGAAATTGTCCACCGTTATTAAATGAGCCTTTAACACCGTCAATTTCAGAGATAGTATCTGTGGCTATAAGACTATCGTTTTTCAAAACTATACGTAATCTAGTGGAACAATGGGCAGCTGAAACAATATTTTCCACTCCACCAACTCCAAGAATAATATCTGTTGCTATCTTTTTACTATCTAACATATTTACTATACACCTCCATAAGATTTAAAAATGAAACGTTTCATTTTTAAAAATATAAACCAAAAAAAACAAGTTGTCAATTATTTTTGGCCTTACAAATATGGGGCTGATAACAAAGCACCTATTTAAAAGATTGAAAACTTGTTTTTCATATATAATAAATCTAATCTCTAGTTGTTGTTCCAGGTTGATAAGTTATTGGTAAAATCGTTTGTAGATGAACTTCTTCTTTTTCAATAATTTTGAATAAACACTTCACTGCTTCAGCTGCAATTTCTGGAACTGATTGTCGGATGCTAGAAAGATAAATTGGAGTGTTATTAGATTGTTTACTCCCATCAAAACCAATAATTTGGATATCTTCTGGGACTCTCTTGCCGTTTTGGTGAAGTAAATCAATAACTTCCATAGCTTGCTCATCTGTTACCACAAATATCCCATCTATTTCTTTATTTATTATTTGTTCTTGAACAAATAAGGATAATTGTTCTCTAAACTCTCCATGGTGTCCTTCATAATAAAAACTTTTCCAATCGATCTTATTAGTTTTACAGTAATCCTGAAAACCACGATAACGATCTCTTGTCGAATTTTCATAAATTGAGCCATAGCCAATGAACGCCAATTTAGTTGCGCCTGCTTGCTGTAATTTTTCAGCAGCTAATTTACCTCCCGTAAAATTATCACTCATGATTGTTGGTATCTTTTCGGAAAAGTAACGATCTATACTTACAACTGGTAGTTCACTAGAAATGTAGGCGTCTACATTACTATAAGATAATGTAATTAATCCATCAATTTTATTTTGGCGTGCCATCGCAATATAGGCAACTTCATTTTCATAATTATTTATAGTGTTGCATAACACTAACTTAGTTTGGTAATATCTTAATTCTGTTTCAATATAAAATGCTAGTTCACTAAAGAAAGGATTCCAAATAGTTGGTATAAGTAAGGCAATCGTATGGGTTCTATTTGTTCTTAATCCAGTGGCATATATATTTTTCTCATAGTTTAACTCTTTGATCGCTTCTTCAATTGCTATTTTTGTTTTTTCTTTTAGCTTACCACCGTTCAAATATTTTGAAACACTTCCAACAGATACTTTTGCTAACCTTGCAACATCCTTAATTGAAGCCATGTTTATCTCCTTCTCACTACATTTATACAATTAACAATAACATTATTATATAGATCGCTCAATTAAGTTATAAGTAGATAAAATATTTAACTATACATACATATAACCGCAACCTAAATCTTCTAGATACGATTTTATTTTACTTTTACAACAAATTTTTAATTAGCTCATAAATTACAATCATATGGCATTTTAGAATTTTATATGAAAGAGGATTATAATGAAATATGGTTATACACGTGGAAGTAAGACACAACAAGAGCTAACATCTCAAATTCCAATGCTAGAAACTGAACACGGTGAAAAATATATGCAAATAAATGATCTAGACATCATCATCATCCTAAATTTACGGATTTACTTAATCAATTGCATCCTCACCATGTTTTAGTGGTTACGAAACTTGATTGATTAGCAAGGTGTATAAAGGAAGCTTTGAAGGTTATAAATAGCTTTTCAATGAAAATATTGATATTCATATTTTAAATCTTGTATTTATTGAAAGTTCATCAACTGGATGTTAAATCTTCACTGTCTTTAGTGTCTTTGAAGATTGCTAACGAGATTTAATTGTAGAACGCACAAATATAGGCAAACAAATTGCGAAGCAAAATCTTAATTTAAGGATGCTTGTCCTTTTAAATATATTCAACAACCAATAGCACATGTTTTCCAATAATTGGAAAACATGTGCTATTGGTTGTTTCATGTCGCTAAATTAGATGTAAATCTCCGGTGTTGTCGAGTCTGTGGCTAGAGCATGACATCGATAATATAAGTGTACATATTGTAGATATATTAAGTGATCGAAGAAAAGTTCATCTGCTAAACTATTTCCTTGCCTATCCATTGCAGACAAGCAAATATGTAAAAAGGGTAGGGTCTGACATGTTTACGCCATATATGGAAATTATTCCAGTATTGTTATTGATTATCATAGATGAAAAATTCAAAAGGTTCAGTACTTTTTGAACCATCAAACGGTTCAAATAGACCGGGTTGAT
>NZ_JBEMBC010000116.1:0-5830 GCF_040274425.1 Carnobacterium sp. | reverse complement strand
CAACCGCGTAGTCTTAGACATTACGAGCAAGCCACCTGCAACAATCGAGTGGGAGTAGTGGGAAAAACGCCACTATCGTTGATATGACAGTATTTTTAAATGAGTGCGGTTCTATTTTGGTTCTAAATTATTTAGCATGTCAGCAATCTCTCTTTGTTTGCTAGGATACATGTGGCTATACGTTCCAAGAGTGGTATCAATATTCTTGTGTCCAAGACGTTGCTGTAAGGCTTTAATATTTACATCATTATTAATCAATAATGAAGCGTGAGAGTGTCGTAATTCATGGACAGTTATGGTCTTAATATCAGCATATTTAGCAGCTTTCTTAAGATAGCTATTCAATGTGTATTTATTGAGTTGATAGAATAGACGCATATTTGACTTATAACCATACTGCATATCAACATATTCTAATAACATTGGTTTTATTAAATTAGGGAACGTGATTACACGATTTGAAGATCTACTCTTCGTTGTTGTGATTGCGTTCCTATTTTTGCGTACACCCCAATTACTTCTGATATTTACCGTACAATCATCAAGGTTAAAATCGTCAAGGCTTAAAGCTAATAACTCACCTTCACGCATTCCTGTATAGAACAGAATGTAGTAAGCAAGTTTAAAGGGTAGGTTATCATCAAGAAATTCCATAGCTTGATGAAACTCTTGTAGCGTCCAATATTGACGTTCATCAGCGTGTTTTGAACCAATGGTTCCTGGATTCCAAGTTGATGAAGTGGTAGATACAGTGGGTGCTGGGGATGGTTTTGCTGTTGGTGTGATTAGTGGCATCTTAGATAAGTTACCTGTTGCAGAAGGAGTAAGACGTGGGAATATTATCGGATCTATTCAAATTCAGCAACAAAGTGACAACGAAGGATTGCCTGATAGAAAAACGTTATTATCATTTAAATAAAATTAGAGAAAGTAAAAGGAGGTGTCCGAATAATGGATACCTCCTTTTTTGCTTCCAACTTTACCGGCAGTTCATGGTCAATTTATATTAATTAGAATGAGTATGTGGAATAAAAATAACTTTTACCAATATTTCAAATAAGCCATATTAGACAAAAAAAGTTCAATATTTTAATTTTATATTTCTAAACATACGGAATATTGTAATAAATTTATCTAAAATTTACAAAAAGGGTTACTTGTTATGGAAATTACAAAAAATGATTTCGTTTACTTTGTTATCTTTCCTAACTTAAAAATTTAGAGGAGAGATAAAAATAGCTTTAAAAAATTATCTTGCACCTTTAAACAATAGTTCTTTGTAAATCTGTTCAAAAGTAAATAGTTTTAAACTATGGACTCTTATCCATTTTTTATATTTTTCAAATAGTCTTAACACTGATAAAGTTAGAGCTAACTTAAAAATTTAGAGGAGAGATAGTTATATGTTTAAAAAAATTAAAAAATTAGGTTTAGGCCTTGTTCTAGTAAGTAGCTTAATCCTTACTGGCTGTGGGCAAGCTAATAAAGATAACGATAAAACCAATAATGATTCTGTCATTAAAGTAGGTACAGCAGCTTCTTGGAAACCATGGTCTTACATGGAGGGTGGCGACGTTCAAGGCGTTGACCGTACAATTATCGAAGCAGTTGTTGAAGAAATGGATGGCGACTATCAATTAGAATTTGTTGTCACAGAATATCAAGGGCTATTCGGTGAATTGGACTCTGGTCGTGTTGATTTTATTTCTCATGGTATTTCCCCTTCACCTCAAACAGTCGATAAATACAATTGGACTGAAACTTATGCTTATATCCCTTATTACTTAATGGTTCGTGCTGATGATGATTCAATTAATAGCATGGAAGATATGAAAGGGAAAAAATTAGCTCTAATTACAGGGTCAGGTTCTCATTCTTATGGTCAATTCTGGAAAGCAGCTAATGATCCTAAGGATGAAGTTGATCTCATCGCTATCTCAGATAACAATGAGACTTATATTGATACTAACAAAGCCGATGCCTCTTTCTATGATAAACCAGGATTTAATACTGTTAATCAAGAAGGAAACTTTAATCTTAAATTAACCGGCGATCTCCTCTATGAATCACCAGCTTCTTTTGCCTTCAATAAAGATAATGAAGACCTATACAATAAGTTTAATGCTGCTTTAATTGAAGTTAAAGAAAACGGTACCCTATCAGCAATTTACCAAGAATACTTTGGTGAAGATTACAGCGAAACTAAAACTGGTAGAATTCGTGGTTCTGAGGGCTTTGAATTCTAAAAAGATAAATGATAGACCACTTCTTGTAAGAGGTCTATCATTACTTTATTTATTAAACAACTATAAAAGGAGTTTCCTATGAATTTTGATACATTATTCTTTTTTGAACTATTCCCCGATTTAATTCCCTTTGTTCCAATTACAATTTCGATGGCTGTTGTCGCCTTCATTTTCGCCTTTATTATTGGGACCCTAATTGCCATTGTTAAAATTTTTAATATTCCAGTTCTTACGCAATTATTAAATATTTATGTTTCTTTCTTTAGATGTACCCCTTTAATCGCCCAAGTCTTCTTCTTTTATTACGGATTAACAACAATGATTCCTGAGCTCTCAAGCATTAGTCCGATTGCTGCTTTTATCTTTGTTGATTCTTTAAATGAAGCTGCTTTTATGTCAGAAACATTCCGTGGCGCTTTCAATTCAGTTGATAAAGGGCAATATGAAGCCGCTCTATCGGTGGGGATGACTGAAGGTAAAGCCATTCGTCGGATTATCTTCCCGCAAGCATTACGAGTTGCGGTACCCGGTCTTTCAAACTCTTTCATCGGTCTAATCAAGTCAACCGCTATTGGCTTTACCATCGGTGTTCTTGAATTAATGGGACAAGCTCAATTAATTGCTGCTTCTACTTATCGAGTGATGGAATCTTATGTAGCCGTTTTGATTATCTATTGGGTAGTCGTTGGCCTTCTAGTCCAACTCCAAAAAGTATTCGAGAAAAATCTAAGCAAAGGACATCAATAATATGCAGGAAAATATCATTTTAAGTGTCGATAATTTAAGTAAAAGCTTTGGTGATCTAGAAGTTTTCAAAGATCTAAACTTCTCAGTTAGAGAGAATGAAATCGTGTCAATTATTGGTCCCTCAGGTACTGGTAAATCAACGCTCTTACGTTCTTTAAATTACCTTGATCAACCTGACTCAGGAACAGTAACCATTAATGATTTCTCCATGAATTATAAGAATCCGAGTCGTAAGGACATCCATAAGCTTCGTCAACATTCAGCCATGGTTTTCCAAGACTACAACCTTTTTCATAACAAAACAGTTTTAGAAAATGTGACTGAATCCTTAACAAGCGTCCATAGCGTTCCAAAGAAAAAAGCGATTGAATTAGCTCAAATTCAATTAGAAAAAGTTGGCATGTTAGAAAAGCAAGATGTCTATCCACAAAGTCTTTCAGGTGGTCAACAGCAGCGTGTAGCAATTGCACGTGCTCTAGCTATTAAACCTGAAATTTTACTTTTCGATGAGCCGACTTCAGCACTAGATCCAAGCTTAATTGGCGAAGTTCTTAGTGTAATCAAAAAGGTCGCTGAGGATTCTGAATCAACAATGATTATTGTTACCCATGAGATGGGCTTTGCCGCTGATATTTCTGATCGAATTATCTTTATGGCAGAAGGAAAAATTCAAGAACAAGGCACACCTGAACAAATTTTTAAAAATCCTCAAAATGAAAAAACAAAGATTTTTTTACAGTATTCTAAATATTAAAAAAACAAGCCCTAGCTTAGTTTAAAACTAAGTTAGGGCTTGTTTTTTATATAAACCACTTAAAATCCACTTTAATTATTTAGTATATCAGATACTTCATCTTTTCTCCTAGACATGTTTTTTACCAATAAGAGGCTGGGACAAAACTAGCCTCTTATTGGTAAAAAACTAATTTAATTTAGTCGAAACCTGATAATCACTTTCAAATGGGGTGTCGTAAGTTTCTTCAGGGTACAACGAAGATTTTAAATAGAGGGCATAACAATGAATTAAATAAAACTATTTGATTTTAAAGGTGATAAAGTAAGATCCTTAATTTTTAAAATAAACCATATTTTGTGGTAAGGGATAGATGAGGTTCATGGTTCCGTGAGAGCTGATAACATAATTAGAACTCATGTAGATGAGGAAGATAAGCTAATGCACCAAATAAGTTCATCAGCTCAAAATCGGAATATGACCATCATCAATAATCCGAATTGTTCGGATAAATCTTCGGTAGCGAATTAGAATCCCCAAAACGTTTCAAGAGATGGTGTGTTTAACGAGTGAAGTATTACTAGCTATTAGAAATCATGGATCGTAATCTAGCTCGCAAAAAATGGATGACTGTTTGAATAACATTCACATGATGTTTAATTCTTAGACCAGCTTAAAGCAGACTGGGAATAAGGTGAATTTTAAGAACGCTGATATATCAGCGCTCCTTTTTGTGTTCATTTTTCTTTAGTCATAATTTACATCTTTAAAACAAAAAAGATAATCAATCAAATAATTAACCAAGATTACTCAAATAACAATATCAAAAAAGGAACTCCGTTTTTAAGAGTTCCTTTTTGCAATCCATATTCAATTTTTTGAATCATTCTTCAATATAATTGTTTACTTTTTTGTACATTGTTATCGGTGATTTTAGTTAGTGTTATTTTTTTCTCTTTACCGATAACTAAAGGTACGTATTCGTTTAATACTTCTGCATAATCTAAGCCAAAGGCAGAGGCAGTTGTTTGAACGTGTTCTTTAATAAACAGTTCAAGCTGCATAATGTGGCGCTCAATAGAGCTAAGCTTAGAGGTTTGAGAAAGTTTCTCATGAATAATAACGAATTGGAAGTCACCAACTTCTCTACCAGGTGTTATGGTATATCTCTGTCATTGTTTTGGCAAACGACCACTCTCCACTAAATCATGGATAATCTGCTGAATATAAATATTAATTTCTTGAGTGACCTTGAATCCAAGATGTAATTTCACTTTAACGATATAGTCTGTATCCATCATGTCGACCTCATAAGCCTTTGTATAAGGCTTGTCGGTTACAACAACATTCACAAACCAATAAACTCTTGCCTTTTTAGGTCGTTTATCCAGGATGGAATAGATATATTGCCGCCCGATCATAGAGTCATTCATATGAGCAACTAAGAAAACGACATTTGTTTGATTTAAAGGCAATGAGGAATCTTTTCGTAATTCACCAATTTGATCAAGGTAATCATGGATGTCAATAAGGTCTTCTGTCTTGGCTTCTATTTGATTTCCCCATTGCCATATCACCATGACGAATAAAATGATCGCCGCAATAATAACGGCAACATAACCGCCGTGAAAGAATTTGGTAATACTTGAAATAAAGAAAATCCCTTCAATTACTGCAAAGAATAGGGTAAGGGTGTGTGCGATAACCTTAGGTTGACCAATCTGCATTAAGTAAGCATGTAATAAGATAGTTGTCATCATCACTATGGTTGAACGAAAAACACGCTACTGCCTCATTAAGGAAGTTTGGGGAAAAGGCGCAGCGCTGGTTCAAAAAGGCGTGCTTGACTTGATGAAAAAACAGGGGCTAGAACAGTTCAAGTCACTCACAACTGATAACGGCTCTGAGTTTTCAAGTCTGTCTCTTATTGAAAGCATCGCTGAAGACGTTCAGGTTTTCTTTACTCATGCGTATGCTTCTTGGGAGAAAGGAACGAACGAAAGGCATAACCGCATGCTCCGAGAATTTATCCCAAAGGGAGTCACTCTGCGTCCATTGTCCTATTCGTATTTACTGGAAGTAACCGATACGATCAACCACAGAC
>NZ_JBEMBC010000115.1:0-5884 GCF_040274425.1 Carnobacterium sp. | reverse complement strand
TAGAAATTGAAGCATTATTAGACGAAGAGAAAGATAATTTGCCCCGTCCTAGTGCAAATGGATTAGGTACGGTTGATGAGTATCCAGAAGGTGCTTTAAAATACACACAATTTTTACAACAAACAATTCCAAATGATTTAGCTGGATTGCAGGTTTGTTTAGATGGTGCAAATGGAGCTACAAGCCCTCTTCTTAATCGACTATTCGCAGATTTAGAAACAGAGTTCGATGTGATGGCATCAACACCCAATGGATTGAACATTAATGACGGTGTTGGTTCAACTCACCCTGAAGGTTTGGCTAAATTTGTAGTTGAAAAAGAAGCCGATGCTGGATTAGCATTTGACGGTGACGGAGATAGAGTAATTGCTGTTGATGAGTTAGGAAATATCATTGATGGAGATAAAATTATGTTTATCTGTGGCAAGTATTTACAAGAAAAAGGCCGTTTGAAAAAAGATACCATTGTTTCTACTGTGATGAGCAATTTAGGGTTCCATAAGGCGATTGAAGCTAACAATATGATTGCTCTTCAAACAAAAGTTGGAGATCGTTATGTAGTAGAAGAAATGCGCAAAAATGGTTATAACTTTGGTGGAGAACAATCAGGACACATGGTGTTCCTAGATTATAATACAACTGGCGATGGAATCTTATCAGGAATTCAATTGCTGAATGTTATGAAAGAAACTGGGAAAAAACTTTCAGAGTTAGCTGCGGAAGTTCAAACGTACCCGCAAAAATTGGTGAATATTCGTGTTAGTGATAAAAATGGCGCGATGGATGTTCCAGCAATAAAAGAGATCATTGAAGAAGTTGAGAGTGAAATGAATGGAGATGGACGTATTTTAGTTCGTCCTAGTGGAACTGAACCATTGTTGCGTGTAATGGCAGAAGCTCCAACACAAGAAAAAGTAAATCTTTATGTTGATCGAATTGCTTCAGTTGTAAAACAAGAAATTGGTTTAGCTGAATAAGACTGACATT
The DNA here is from genome assembly GCF_040274425.1 of Carnobacterium sp. NCBI lineage: Bacteria > Bacillati > Bacillota > Bacilli > Lactobacillales > Carnobacteriaceae > Carnobacterium > Carnobacterium sp. The sequence continues at coordinate 4,897 of NZ_JBEMBC010000115.1, read as the reverse complement.
TTTTAATCGTTATTTCTAAAAATGAAAGCAACGAACTAAAGAGCTTTAGATCTTAATGTGTAAACATTGATTTAAAGCTCTTTTTTTGATACTCCAAAGAATCTAAGCGAGAACTTATTTATGAATAAAAATCAAGTATATTAAAGGGCATTGACCAAAAGTTAAATGGATACTATACTTATTTTTAATTAGCATTTAATAAAGTAGTAAGGGGTAGATAAAGTGATTTTGTTTGGCTCAATTGTTAATGGTTTAGCGGTAGTTCTTGGCGGAAGTATTGGATTATTATTAAAAAAAGGACTATCAAAACGGATAGGTACAGCTATTATGAACAGTTTAGCTCTTTGTGTATTATACATTGGATTCAGCGGAGCGTTAGCTGGAGAAAATATACTTATTACAATAGGTTCAATGGTGATTGGGGTTATTATCGGTGAAGGGATGAATTTAGAGGAGAAAGTAAATAATCTGGGAAATTTAATGGAAACTAAATTTCAAACAAAAGACGATACATTATCTATTTCTAAAGGATTTATAACAGCGAGTTTATTGGTCTGTGTCGGGGCGATGTCAATCGTAGGGGCCTTACAGAGTGGGTTGACTGGCAATCATGAAACATTACTGGCTAAATCGCTAATTGATGGCATAGCAGCCCTTGTGTTGGCTTCCAGCTTAGGTGTAGGTGTTTTACTAGCAGGAGGTTTAGTACTGATCTATGAAGGAAGTATTTCTTTGCTAGCCAGTGTAGTAGCTCCTCTGTTAACAGAAAGTGTGATTAATGAAATGACATGTGTGGGTTCTCTTTTGATAATCGGTCTAGCGTTAAATATGCTGAAGATTACAGACTTAAAAATTATGAACTATGCTCCAGCAGCATTTATTCCAATCGTTTTTGGATTGTTTTATTAAACTACACTAACAAATAGAAAAAAATAAAGAGCTTTAGTGTTGCATCAGGGTCACTAATATTGTATATTTAGAAAAGTAATTTAATAGAAAGATAGAGGTGCAATTTTTAAAAGTACAGTTATTCTGAAGGCACAAGCGAATAGCTGGAAAGGAAAAATTGCCGAAGTGTAGGGTATTGCCAAGTACTTTATGCTGGGGTTAAGTAAAATATGCTTAACACTGTCGTAAATTTTAACAGAAAATTTACGGAGGACTATCAACAAAAGGGTTAATAGGACATTACATATGGAACTATTTTAGCATCTTGAGTTGTATAGCACTCAAGGTGTTTTTTTGTGCGCACAAATAGAAAGGGAGTTTAAAATGAAGAAGAAAGTTATCATTGGTTTATTTATCGTTGCATTTATTTTATTTTCAGTTAATGGAGAGTTTCGAGAGGCAACAGGCTCTACAGTCAACTTTGGATGGTTTTCTCTGGTACCGCCAGTAGTATCTATTATTTTAGCATTTATTTCTAAAGATGTTATTATTTCGTTGTTTTTGGGTATTTTTGCTGGAGGTTTTGTCTTACACTTGGCAGATGGATCTATTTTCTATGCTTTTATTCAATCATTTTTAAGTATAATCGATTACACATTATACTCGTTAGCTGATCCTTGGAACGCCGGGATTATTTTGCAAGTGTTAGCGATTGGTGGATTGATCGCGTTAATGACAAAAATGGGAGGCGCCAAAGCTGTTGCAAATGCATTATCAAAAAAAGCAAAGGGACCTATCAGTGCTCAAATTATTACTTGGATTTTAGGTGTTTTACTCTTTTTCGATGATTATGCAAATTCATTAATTGTAGGACCAGTCATGCGACCAGTTACGGATGAAAAGAAAGTCTCGCGTGAAAAACTATCTTTTATTGTAGATGCAACGGCTGCACCGATTGCTGGAATTGCATTGATTTCTACTTGGGTAGGGTATGAAGTAGGATTGATCAAAGATGGCTATGAAGCTATTGGTCAAGAGGTCAATGCCTACAGTATTTTTGTTGAAACCATTCCTTATCGTTTTTATAACATTTTAATGCTGTTGTTTGTATTGTGTACGGCGGTATTTTTAAAAGAATTTGGTCCTATGCTGACAGCAGAAAGAAGAGCTAGAAAGTACGATCAAACAAATAAAGATGAAATAAACCCAGTTACTTCAAAGGAAATGGATGAAATGGAGCCAGCTGAAGGTGTCCATCTAAGCATATGGAATGCGATTATTCCAATTGGCACCTTAATTATTGTTGCTATAATTGGATTTTATGCCAATGGATATTATGCTATTTTAGCTGGAGAGAACACAGCATTAATTAATTTATTAAAATCAAATCCGTATTCATTCGCAGCCATTCAAGAAGCATTTGGAGCATCTGATGCGAGTATTGTATTGTTCCAAGCTGCATTGTTGGCAAGCTTGATAGCTATGGCTATGGGTGTGTCTCAAAAAACATTTACATGGGGCCAAGCAGTAGAAACATGGATCAATGGAATGAAATCACTTATTATTACTGGAGCTATTTTATTATTAGCATGGTCACTCAGTGCAGTTATAACCGATTTAGGAACAGCTCAATTTTTAGTTTCATTGTTATCCGATTCAATGCCGGCGTTCTTGCTTCCATCCATTATCTTTATACTAGGTTCAATCATTTCTTTTGCAACAGGAACTTCTTATGGAACGATGGGAATTTTAATGCCATTGGCTATACCGTTAGCAGCAGCACTGTCTTCAGATCCAGAATTTATTGTCATATCTGCAGGTGCAGTCTTAACGGGAGCGATTTTTGGTGATCATTGTTCACCTATTTCGGACACTACCATTCTCTCTTCTATGGGGGCAGGCGTGAACCATATGGATCATGTTCGCACACAATTACCTTATGCTCTTTTAGTGGGTGTGATCACTGTTTTGTTCGGTTTTATTCCAGTCGGTTTAGGAATACCAATCTGGATCGTTCTTCCAGTTTCAATGGTAGTCATCATTTTATCCGTTCAAATATTTGGTAAGCGGGTTGAGGAAAAAGTTGTAAAATAAAGAGTCGGATCAAATAAATACATTTAGAGATATGCTATAATTAAGTATAAAGAGAAACTAAATGGATAGTATTAAGGCATTATTCTAACTTTATTCTAAAATAAATTAGAAATGAGGGAGCAATAATGAAAGCAAATCGAAAAAGAACTGTCTTGATAGCAGTTGTTCTAGTAGTGTTGATTGCTTGGAATTTTCTTACGATCCCGCTGTTTTTATATGGTTCCTTTGGTAGCGATGCTATCCTAGATCTTAGTCCTGTTGGGAAACTAGGTAATGCACTGCTAGCTGCTTGGATATTTCTCTTTGTCCCAAACTTTCCGTTGATTGGACTATTGATTTCTTTAATAGAAGAACAACCAAAAAAAGTCTATTATCATTTAGGTGCGTTTATTGGAGTCTTGATTGGAAGTATTTTCTTTTTTCAAGATAATAGCACCATAGCCTTAATTATCACTCAAGTAAGTGGATTGTTTTCATTCATTGTATTATTAAAACAATTACTCTCAAAAAGAGATCAAGATCCACATTCTTTTAAATAAACAGTTCATTAACTTAAAGAGAAAACAAAAAGAGAATCCATTTCGGATTCTCTTTTTGTTTTAATTGTTGCTTCAATTGTTTCTTCTGCCGCCAAAAAGTAAAACTAATCTCAGTACTTGCAAGAAGGAAGCTATGGCAGCTGCAACATAAGTAAGGGCTGCTGCATCTAAAACCTTTTTTGCTTGTGGAACTTCAGTAGGAGTCAAGATATGTTGATCTCTTAGAATGGCAATTGCTCGGTTAGAAGCATTAAATTCAACAGGCAAAGTGACCAACTGAAAAAGAAGTGCTACAGAAAAGAAGATGATCCCAAGATTTATCAGTGTCTGGTTGTAGCCAAAAATAACACCTAATAAAATCATTGGAAACGAAATTTTTTGTCCAAAGTTTGTTGCTGGAACTAAAGCACTTCTTATTTTTAAAGGGATATAGCTCTTTTGATCTTGAATAGCATGGCCAACTTCATGAGCTGCAACTCCAATAGCTGCTACAGATCTTGAGTTACGTGTTGCATCTGAAAGACGCAAAATGTCTGTACTTGAATCGTAATGATCGGTTAAATCTCCTTTGACAGCCTCGATTTTCACATGCTGTAGCCCTGCTTTATCTAAAATAAGACGAGAAACCTCGCTAGCAGTATATCCTTTTGAATTAGTTACATTGCTATATTTTTCATAAGTACTTCTGACGTAGGAACTAGCAATTCCTGATAATATGACTCCAATGATAATTAAGAAATACGTTTGATCAAAGAAAAACATCATTGTTTCCACCTTTCTACTTCCTTTTGATAAGTATAACATAAGCGGCTAATGGCATATATGAAGATTATCATAATTTTATTAAGAAAACATTTTCTAAAGGATAAATACTTAAAGGCACCATATATTTTGCTTTAAGAATCACCTAAAGATATAATCAAATTAAGAAATGAGAATAGGATTAAAGCGTTTTATTTTTAAAAAAAACAGGTACTAAAAGAAATGGTTTTCATACTTAATAGTTGAAACAAGTTAGAGAGGATGGATGAATGATGGAGAGAAAGCAGCAATTGAAAGAAGCTTTTTTTGCTCAAGATGAAGAAACGGTTTTAAAAAAGATGGAAGCTAATAAAAAAGGACTGACATCGAGTGAAGCAGAAAAACGAATCGCGGAATTTGGACCAAATGAACTGGATCAAGGAAAATCCAAAAGTATATTTGTTAAATTTTTAGAACAATTTAAAGATTTTATGATTTTAGTCTTATTGGCAGCTGCTCTTATTTCAGCTATGTTTGGAGATGTTACAGATGCTATTATTATTTTAGTCGTGGTGGTTTTAAATGCTATATTGGGAGTTTACCAAGAAGCCAAAGCAGAAGAAGCAATTGATGCT
>NZ_JBEMBC010000114.1:0-5921 GCF_040274425.1 Carnobacterium sp. | reverse complement strand
AATTAGTCAATTGGTTGACGACATGCGTATCAATCAAATTCCCTCAACTCAATATGTACCACTGATTATTGAAAATCTTGTTGAGCGTGACGAAGAAGGGAATTCAGAAGACTTTATTACATTTTGGAATCGTATTGAAGAGGCCATGTTGGATATCCATGACGATGCCTTAGAAGTCCGTATGGAAACCCAGAAAAAAGATATCAATGTTTTAATCATCAGCCACGACATGCCCATTCGCTTCTTCCTACATGAAGTCCTACCAGAATTTGACCTAAAAGAAGACTTAGATTACGGTCATTATGCTCATGTTGTCTATACTAAAGGTGCTTACGAACTTGAAGAATTTAACCAAGTTTAACTGACTATTTTAAAAATAATAAAATAAAAAGCTAGCTCAACCATTTATGTCTCTTATCTAATAGAGAATTCCCATGGTAAGCTAGCTTATTTAGCTTTTTAAGGTCTAAATTGCTGAATAACTGCTTTCATTTCACTAGTGAAGTAAGCTAATTCTAGATCAATAAAGTCCTGTAAGTAGATATTTTCTTGCTTCTGCTTCTCTTTCAAGTCTTTCATAATCTGCGTTAAAACCTTATTAGACATAGCAGAATAGTAATTGATTTTTGAAATCCCTGCTTGAATCACACGGGGATATATAGCTGGATCTAATCCAGAACCACCATGCATGACAAGCGGTGTTTTGGTCACAGTTGCAATTTCTTCAATACGGTTAACGTCTATTTCAGGTTTATGGCTATATACCCCATGTTCAGTACCAATCGAGATTGCTAAAGCATCAACACCTGTTTTTCTTGTAAAAGTATCTACTAATTTCACATCCGTATAGTGTTGTTCTCCTGACTCTATTGTACCCAATTCTGCTTCCACACTAACCCCTAATGCATGAGCAATATTCACTACATGCTTAGTTTGTTCTATATTATCCTCAAAAGCTAAAGCAGACCCATCGAACATTACTGACGAATAACCACTTTTTATTGCCTTTACAATTCCGGAAAAAGTTCGTCCATGGTCTAAATGGACACAAATAGGAACAGAGGCATCTTTCGCTAGTGTACTTGCAAAATGTCCAATATATTCTAACGGTATCCGTTTACCATCATCTTCTGTATATTCAATAATAATAGGTATTTGTAATGCTTCCGCTGCTTCTATGGCAGCAATAATCATTTCAAAACTCACGACATTGAAAGCGGGAATTGCATACTTACCCTTTTTTGCTCCTGGTAACACTTCATTTAAGCTGACCAATGGCATAAAACTACTCCTAACTATAATATAGGCTGGCTTTGTTAACAGAATTGAATAAGTTCATCTTATGGTCCACTACTTCTTTAGCAGATTCGATACATGGAGGGAACAATGCATTAGGTTCCCACATCACGTCTGAATCTAACAATTCTTGTAGTCGTTTAAAGTATGCTTTTTTGGTATCACTAGAGATATTGATTTTTTGAATACCAATTTCAACTGCTTGCGCAATCTCAGTATCTGAATTTGATGAACCACCATGTAAGACTAATGGGGTATCTACTAAGTTACTTACTTCTTCTAAAATATCTAATTTTAATTTTGGCACAAAATCTTTCGGATAAATACCGTGGGCTGTCCCAATTGCAATTGCTAAGGTATCAATTCCTGTACGTTGAATAAAATCATCTGCTTCAGCAGGAACAGTGTAAGTAATTTCAGTCACCCCACCTTCTATAGATGTCCCTGTGTCTCCAATCGTACCCAATTCACCTTCAACGGAAACCCCAACAGCATGTGCAATTTCTGCCGCTTTTTTGGTGATTTCAATATTCTCTTCGTATGTTAAATGGGACCCATCGATCATTACCGAAGTAAAACCACAACTAATCGCATTAATCACATCTTTTAATGAACCACCATGATCTAAATGAAGGACAAAAGGTACTTTGCTATTTTCTGTTCGTGCTTTGATATAAGCAATAAACTCATTGGTAATGAAACTTAGTTCATCTGGATGAATAGCGATAATCGCAGGCGCTGATAATTCTTCTGCTTTTTCTACAACAGCTTTAAAAATATTCGCATCGGAAATATTATAGGCACCCACGGCAAATTGATTTTCTTTAGCAACTTTTAGCATTTCTGACATTGTAATTAACATAATGGATTACTTCCTTTCGATTTAACCTTCAATATTAAATTGTGACAAGTCTAATTCTTCTTCTTCGACTACCGCAATATTTTCATATTCTTCTGGGGAAATTTTCTTCTTAATGAATACCAGGATAATCCCAGTCACCACAGATCCAGCAAGTAAGGCCGCGACTGCAACTAGTGGCTTAGTCATTGCTGGGATCACAAAGACTCCTCCTGATGGCACTGGTGACCCATTTTGGAAATAAAAGTTAATTGCACCTGCGACACCAGTACCCATTGAACAAGCAAATACTGTTCGTAACAGGTCATTCATTGCAATCGGAATTACCCCTTCAGTGATCATTGTTAATCCCATTGGAAAAGCTACTTTAATAGCATCTTCCTCGACTTTTGTATAAATTGGTTTTTTCGCTACTTTTGATAGTAACCAGCCAAAGGTTACCCCAATAGGTGGGACCATAGCGCCGATAACTTTTATAGCTTCTGGTTCCATAATTCCTTCAAGTAATAAGCCATCCGCCATTAAGTTTGGCACCTTACTAATTGGTCCCCCAAAATCAAAGGCACCAAGAACTCCAAAGATAAAGCCATAAACTACCCGTGAAGATTCGTCTAAACTTTCTAAGTAAATAATTAATTGTTCAGTCAACCAAGCAATCGGACCTCCAACCACAAAGAACATAAACAATCCAACCACAATGGCAGAAATCGTTGGAATAATCATCATAGGCATTAAACCATCTGCCCACTTTGGTACTTTCCACTTTAATCTCATCCATAAAACAAAATAACCAACTAAATAACCACCTACCATACCACCTAAGAACCCTGCACCAAGTGCATTGGCAATTAATCCCATAAGGAATCCTGGTGCAATACCTGGCCGTTCAGCGATAGAATAAGAAATATATCCGGCAATAAATGGTGATAGTAAGCCCATTCCCATAACACCTAAACTAGTTAGCGCACTCGCAATGGTAAAGGATTGCGTATAATCCTCAATAACCTGACCACCCATCAAATTCCCGATAGCAATTAATAAACCTGAAGCAACAACCAATGGCAACATATAACTAATTGCGGTCAGTGCATGCCGCTTTAACTCATTACCAATCCGTTTCATGTCCTCACTCCTCTACAAGTTGGCTTTCGATTTTTTCAATTAATTGTCCTGCAGCTTTAACCGCGACATTTGTAGGTACTTTCATGATCTTTTTATGTTCAAATCGCTCGTTTCCAGATGTCTGAATATCTGTTGCCATAATTACCAAGTCAGCTTGGTCAATTTCTTCTTTTGTGAGCTCTCCCTCGATACCAATTGTTCCTTGTGTTTCTACCCGAATCTCGTGACCCTTTTTTTCTGCGGCACTAATTAATTTTTCCTTGGCGATATACGTATGGGCAATTCCCGACGTACACGCTACAACTGCAACTAATTTCATCGATAGTTCCTCCTTAATCTACAAATATATTGATAATATCTTCTGCATTCTTTGCCGTCTTTAGCATTTCAAGACTTTCATCATGCGCTAATTTGGATGCAACTTGAGATAAGAGTTTTAAATGAACAGATGTATTATCGACTAATCTGACAGCAAATAAGATGATGATTGTCACTTCTTGATGTTCTTCTCCTTCCCAATCAATTGTTTCTGTTCTCCCAATAGCCAAACTAGTTTTAAGCACATTTTCTGATTTTCCATGTGGAATAGCGATACCTTGTCCGATACCTGTTTCTCCCTCCGCCTCTCTTTCATACACATCTGCAACAAACTTATCTACGTCGGTAATACAATCTTCGGCATACAGCCTTTCACATAACTTTTGAATTGCATCTGCTTTTGAAGTTGCTTTCAAATCTAAAATGATGAGTTCTTTTGATAAAAATTCATTCATATCCATAGTTAACGTCCTCCAAAGTTGCTTTTAATAAATTGCTTAATGATATTAATGTCGGCCTTATCTAGCAAAGCACCGATCAATAAATGGGGAATACTCATTTGTGGCAAATTGACCGTTGTCAAAACAAAGTCAATCTCCGATGTCTTATAGTTAAATATTTCATTGGATGATATGACATCCACAATATTGAATAAGGGAAAATTATTTTCCACCCTTGTTTTTAAGAAATGCGATGACCCGATGCCAGTAGAACAAACAATTAAAATGTTAAAGATTCTAGTAGACTTCTCGATGGCATTTTGAAAATAAAGGGTGATATAAGCAATTTCATCATCAGATAATTTTTCAATTTTATAGTTTTCGTGAATACTGGCTAAGATATCTGCCAGCAATTTAAAGGTGGTTGTAAAGTGTTTTTTCACATCTTCAGTTAATGGATTTACTATCACAACATGATAGTTCACCCGATTTAACATAGGTTGTGTGTGTTGAATTAGTGATTTTACAAGGATTTCATCTTCTGAAAAACAAATTTCTAGTTTACTTTCCATTTCTCTAATTAAGTCGGAAACATAGGAATTGACCAATGAATTACTAATAATTTCTAGATTCCCTAGTGGTTCAATAAAATCAATGTCATCAATCCTTCTAGTTGAAATAAGGAAGGCATATACATAGCCTATTTCCGAATTATCGATGCATAAATTAAATTCTGCTGCCATCTCGCGAATAATCATTTCAGCAATCGTATATTTCTTTTGATTCACCACCTCATGATTAAAAGCGACCTTAGTTGAAGCATTCACTGGATTTTCTGTTCGGTTCATTAGAATCAACAAGTGGGTCAATAAATTAATATAATAAGGATTTTCAATTTGATAACCTAATCGCTTATGCGCACAATCCAGGATTCTTTTAATTTTTGCTACTGATTGCTCATCGAATTCTTGACTTAAAAATTCGATAGAATCTTGATTTATATTCAAGGTATTTTGAAATGATGTATCAGCATTCGCAATTAGTCTATTGAGTAAATGCATCAGTTCTTTTCTGATATATTTTTCTTCGCCATGTATGGCAGTCCCTAAATTATTCTTTTTTAGGATTAAATGACTCCCCTGTAATCGTTCTTCAATTGCTTCAAGATCATTGACTATTGAAGTTTGACTTACAAAAAATTGACTAGAAAATTTTGAAATTGTGTATGGTTTGGGTGCGGAAATCAATAAATGGTACAAAATTGAGAGCCGTCTACCTTCGACTGACAATGCCATTTCATCATTTGCATAAATACTATTCACCACACTGATATACTTTTTTAAATTGAGCTTATATCCTTTAGTCCGATCACTTTCAACAATCTCCTCCCCTAACTCTTCTCGAATTTGTTTAATTCTGCGATAAATAGTCTTTGTTGATACTTTGAAATGGTGCGATAATTCTTGTCCTAAAACGAAGTCTCCATGTTCAATCAAATAGTCAATTAATTTCTGATTTACATTTGTTATACTCATCCATATCACCAACTTATCAATAATTATAGCGCTTACATTTTTGTTTTAAATAACATCTCATGTCTTTACGTTTGGACATAAACATGTGACTAGTTGTAAGTTATCTATTATCCTACCATGAGAAATGTATATTTATTTCTAAAAACAAGCGATATTGATAGATTAAATGCAAAAAAATACCTATATTCAACAACATTATTCATGCGTTAAACATAGGTACATTTATTTGATTAATATCTTATTTTAGCGTCTGTGATAAATATGAATGGTTAATCCACCCATCACATCAACTTGGTCTAGTTGTAAAGGTATACTTTCATCTAATTCGTAAAATAAAGGTTTACCTTTACC
>NZ_JBEMBC010000113.1:0-5933 GCF_040274425.1 Carnobacterium sp. | reverse complement strand
GATGAAACAGGTAAAGTGTTGAAAGAAAAAGCCAATGTACCCATTTCCTTAGATTATACTGGTTTATTGAAAAATACGGCTATTGCTTGTTCAACAGTGATGATTGATCGAAACATCATTGGTGATTTCCGGATGCCTCTTGTACGAAAAGGACAAGATACAGCAACTTGGTTGCAGATCATGAGGGAAACGGGCATTTCAGCCTTTGGTATTACGCAACCTTTAAATTCTTATCGCCAAGTTGCAGGGTCAATTTCTAGTGATAGACTAGGTGCCTTAAAACGTACGTGGAATACCTATTATAATTTAGAAAAATTACCACTACCAAAAGCAAGTTATTATTTCGCTTCCTATGTTGTCAATGCGATTTTAAGAAGATTATAATGATGAATGTAAGGGGCCTAGCCCCTTACACTATCTGGTCTCGTAGCTCAGGGGATAGAGCACTCGTTTCCTAAACGAGGTGTCGGAAGTTCGAATCTTCTCGGGACCGTTAACAAAATTAAAGCAAAAATATTGTGAGGATAAAAATGAAGACTTTAAAGAACATTTTAAACGTTGCAATGTCTAATATTGTCGGTTTCGGGACCAGCTTTATCGTTGGTTTTATCTTGCCGGGGATTTTGACTGTTGCGCAATACGGGTCTTATAGGCAATATACCTTGTACCTGAGTTTTACCTACCTTTTCCATTTAGGATTTGCAGATGGGATTTATATTAAGTATGGTGGTAAGGAATTAAATGAGTTAGACCACAATGTTATCAGAGATGAACATAATTTTGCGAATTTTTTCCAGTTCATCATGTTCATAGGAATGTTCCTAATATCTCTTATTACAAAAGATCCGGTACTGATTCTTTTCTCGATCGTTACCTTCTTTTCAAATGTAACGACTTACCAATCAAATTTTTTACAAGCAGTTGGTCAATTTAATACATTTACCGTAGCATCTATGTTCCGGTCAGTATCATATATCGCACTGTTATTAATCGGAATTTTTATTTTTAAATCGGAAGACTACGTATTCTATATCATATTAAACGTATTGTCTTATGTGTTAATGTACATCTATTATGAATTCCGATTTGTTAAGCAATTAGGTTTTAATCCCGTCTTCACTGTCAAAGATAAATTTGAAATTTTTAGAGTTGGATTCTTAATTTTATTAGCCAATATGTCATTGACATTCGTTGGTAATATTGGTTCTTGGATTGCAAACTGGGGATTCCCAATTGAAGAATTCGCCCAATATTCTTTCCAAAACTCAGTGTTAAATGTCATTATCCTAATTGTGAATGCTGTCGCTTTAGTATTCTACAATTTAATTTCAAAAACAGACTCTCCTCGAGTAGCCAATATCATTAAACAATTGACATTGTTACTTGGTATTTTTGGTGGATTAGGATTCTTTGTATTTAAGTGGATTATCGAATTCTTCCTTCCAAACTATGTGGCATCAATCGAGTTATTATCCATTACCTTTGTATCGATTCCATATATTATGATTTCAAAAATCGTTGTGGCCAATCTATACAAGGCTAAACGAAGTGAACGAAAATATATCCGCGACTCAATTTTATATGCGGTATTGGCCTTTGCTTTTGTAGGAATCATATTCTTTATCACTAAATCATTATCTGGTATAGCATGGGCCACAACCTTATGTTATTTCTTATGGTATCTGTATGCTTCACGGCATGAATTTAAGGCTATGAAAGGTGATGCCAATGAGTGGTTGTTGATCATAAGTCATGTACTAGTATTTTACTTTACGGCGAATGTATTAAATACTTACATTGGATTCTTTGCATATGCCATTTTCTTAGCTATTATTTTGGTTATGAAGCGAGTAGAATTACAAGATATTTTCCAACAAATTGTAAAGATGGAAGATTAGAAAAGATATTTTCGTAGTTTATTATTGGGGGAGAAAAGGAATATATGAAATTTAAAAAAATAAATAAGCAGATAATTTTTAAAGAATTTTTTGTGATTTTATTATTGATAAGTGCATCAATTTTGATGCATTTTTTCTTTATTAACAATCAATGGGACAATAATTTATTGATGGCTGGACCGAGTGATCAGACGCAACAAATGTTAGTTTTCAAAGATTTCTTATATAAAGAATTTACGAATGGTAATTTTTTCTACAGTTTTAACTACAGTGGAGGCGGAAATTTTCTAACCAAATTAAGTTATTATTATACAACGTCTATATTTTATTATATGACGGTATTGGTAACCTGGATATTAGAAAAATGTCAGATAATTAGTACCCCAGATATTGTATACTGGGGAGAAATCTCCTTATTTCTTTCGGTTATCAAATCTAGCTTAATTGCATATTTCGCAAGTATAGTCATTTCGAAGTTTAAAGTACGCAGGGCCGTGTCTATCTTTGCAGCTACATTCTATGCATTTGCTCCTATTTATTTCAGACATGCTGTTCTATGGGAATTTTTTACAGATGCCATGTTATGGTTGCCGATTATCTTGTTAGGAGTAGAATGTATCTTTGAAGGAAAAAAGGGTTGGTTATTTAGTTTAGGTGTAGCTTTGACCTTATTTAATAACGGATACTTTGCCTTTGCAAATTTATTGTTAAGTGGTTGCTATGTTATTATGCGATTGTTCTTAACATTAAATAAAGATGAAATAGCCTGGGATAAAAAATTAATGAAAATAATAATATATGGGATACTTGGATTAGGTATTTCATCTATAGGTTTTATGGTATTTGTTAAAGGATTTCTCGATAATAGTAGAAGTAGCGTAGATGTAATCGCACCACTTTGGGATAAAGAGAATTTTTCAATTGAAAGGCTATTAATTTTAGACCCCATACAAGTTGTTTCTTTTATATATTTACTCGTAATATTTAATTTTAAAAATTATCAATCAAAAATATTTCAATTTTTTAGTTGTTTCACGACAATATTAATTATCATTCGTTATAGCCCTAAAGTGGCTAGTATTTTCAACGGATTAAGTGCACCACAATATCGGTGGCACTACATAACTTATTTATTTATTGCTATTACAATTGGCATAGGTATTGAACAAATATTGAAACATAAATCTCTAAAATCAAGTATCCTCGCTTCGGGTCTTACACTATTGATTTATTACAGTACTTTAAAATCTATGGATAATAGTTATGACATTAATAAAAAATATTTTATGGTACTTATAGGTATTGCGATGTTATTCTATGTAATTCTTAGTTATACTAAACAAACTAGGATTCAGTACGGAGCTTTGATGGCGATATTCCTTTTAACAGTACCATTCATTAATCAATTTAATACGCGGTTATTTGAGCAGTATAGTCTGAAAACTGTTTCAAAAGACTATCTATATGAAACTTTTGAAAATCCAAACACGAATATATCACAAGCTATTAACTTTATTGAGAACGATGCTAATGGTTTTTATCGTATAGAATATGTAGGCATGGCTAATTTGGGCATAGCATATGAGCAAAGTACCTTTAATAATTACTCAAGCTTTCAAAATAAATATGAACAGGATTTCATAGAATTTTTTGGTTTAACTAATATTAAGGATAACAGTGTATCAATTGATGGCCTAGGTGCTAGACAGATAACAAATAGTTTATTTCAAATTGATTACGTTATTGCTAAAGACAATGAACAATACATTGTACCCGCTGGATATGAGAAAGTGAAAAGTTTCGGTGAATTATCCGTTTATAAAAATAATTATCCTCTTGCTTTTATACATCCAGTAAAAAATCAATATCAAATAACTAATAATGCATCCTTTGACTTCAAGGATTTACAATTAATTGATGGAGTATATACTACTTCTAGTAAAAATCAGCCGCTATCCATAGATCTAGAAAATGACCTAAATTTTAGTATAGAAAAGAATAATTTCTATCACGATAATTATATTTCAAAATCGGATGAAGGTATTGAATTAGTTGCTAACGTCGATGCGAGTCAAAATTATGACGAGCTTATAATTGATTATACGTTAAAAGCTGATACAGATTATTATACTGGTAACTATAACTATTCAATAAATGGTGCAGAACTTCAAATGAGCTCACCAAATGATAAATATGCTCTGCAACAATTTCATCACCAAGTCTCTATCCCATATAATGATCAAATTGCATTTGCTTTTGCTGGTGGTAGCGGCTACGATTTTGAAATCAATCATATTTATGGACTATCATATGATCAGTTGGAAGCAAGAAGCAATGAAGATAAAAAATTAGATTACAATTTGGAACTAGCACAAGATAAATTAGAGATTAACTTTGATAACAGTGATGGTTATACCTATTTAGTATTACCAATATTCTATGAAGACGGTTGGCAATTAGAGATC
This sequence comes from Carnobacterium sp., assembly GCF_040274425.1. Lineage (NCBI taxonomy): Bacteria > Bacillati > Bacillota > Bacilli > Lactobacillales > Carnobacteriaceae > Carnobacterium > Carnobacterium sp. Next base: position 1,570 of record NZ_JBEMBC010000113.1, on the reverse strand, counting down.
AATAATGAAAAAATCACAATAGAAAATGTTAACAATGGTATGATAGGATTTAAAATACCAAAAGGTCAATTAAATATCAAAATGAAGTTTGTACAACCATATTTATATAGTTCAATAGTTGTGAGTCTAGTGTCTCTATTGATCTTAATTTTGCTAGATGGTAAAAAATCCAGTAAGTTGTTTAAAATTACTAGTCAAAAGGACAATAAAAAGGAGGAATGAGAGAAATATGTTATCAGTCATTGTACCGTGTTTTAATGAAGAAGAATCTATTCATCTTTTCTACAAAGAAATGGAAAAGGTAAAGCAATTGATGGATCAAGATATTGAATATATTTTTGTGAATGATGGTTCATCAGATAATTCTTTAAATGAAATGAGAAAGCTAGCCAAAGAGAATGATCAAGTGCGCTATATTTCGCTTTCAAGAAATTTCGGTAAAGAAGCAGGGCTTTATGCAGGTTTAAAACAAGCAAAAGGGGACTTTGTTACCTTAATGGATGTAGACTTGCAAGATCCACCTGAATTACTGCCAGTAATGCTTGATAAATTATACCAAGATCCCACGCTTGATTGTGTTGGGACGAGAAGAGTAGACCGTGAAGGGGAGCCGCCTATCCGTAGCTTCTTTGCTAAACAATTCTATGCACTCATGAATAAAATTAGCGATACTGAATTTGTAGATGGCGCACGTGATTATCGGTTAATGACCAGACAAATGGTGAATGCTATTCTTGAATTGACAGAATACAATCGGTTTTCAAAAGGGTTATTTTCATGGATTGGATTTAACACTATCTATCTAGAATTTGAAAATAGAGAAAGAGTTGCTGGTAATACTACTTGGTCTTTCTGGAGCTTGTTTAAATATTCAGTTGAAGGAATTATCAATTTTTCTGAAATACCTTTATCAATTGCTTCTTATTCAGGAGCCTTGATGTTTGTGATTTCTATTATTGCAGGATTGATCATTATACTACGCGCTTTAATATTCGGAGATCCAACTGCGGGGTGGCCTTCTCTAGTAGTGATTATCTTGTTTATTGGTGGTATTCAGTTACTTTGTCTCGGGATCATTGGTAAATATATTAGTAAAATTTTCTTAGAGACTAAAAATAGACCCATATTTATTATTAAAGAAACCGAAGCAGATTTGAAGGATGAGTTGAACGAGGTTTAATAATGGCATTTATAGATAAGTTGCAGAAAAAGTTATTTAATCAAGAATTTGTTATCTATGTAGTTTTTGGCGTATTAACAACATTAGTCAATATAGTGTCATTCTTTTTGATGAGACAAGTATCAAGCCTTTTTGTTTCTAATACAGTGGCCTGGATATTATCTATTAGTTTTGCTTATATTACCAATAAGATTTGGGTGTTTAAAGCAAGAGAATGGTCAGTACGTATAATTCTTAAAGAATTCGCCAGTTTTATCACTTTCCGCTTATTATCTTTTTTTATCGATATGTTGTTAATGTTTTTATTAACCTACCTAAATAGTGGAGAAGGTTGGGCGAAACTTGTAACACAAATTGTGGTAGTGTTGTTGAACTATATTTTTAGTAAAG
>NZ_JBEMBC010000112.1:0-6005 GCF_040274425.1 Carnobacterium sp. | reverse complement strand
CTTGTAGCTAACAGAAGTATCGCCCGTTAACCACTTCATAGGAATGGATTCTTCATTCATCCGTTCCATTTTGCGTCCAGAAAAGGTTGTGCGACTATAGGCAAACAAACACATCTTTAAAAGCATGGCGGGATGAAAGGCAGGGCGTCCCGTATGAGACGTCTCTTCAAGAAGAAATTCCGAAGGAATAGAATCGACAAAACGGCTAATGAGGCGGGCTTCATGATCATTCGGGATTGTAAAATCCAATTGTAGTGTTAAGGCCGTTTCCATTGTGTTATAATTTTGATACATGGTGAGTCACTCCTTTGGTTTTTAGTCGTACTTAAATTATAAGGTATTTGGCTCACTGTGTCTTTTAAAACGATAAAAATCCCCAACTCCTTCAAAATGAAAGAGTTGGGGATTTTCTTTATTCAGAGACTGAGTTTTTCCCCAGCCCCTTTACTATGGATGTAATTTTTAAATTAATTAGATTTATATCGTACTATTATTTTTATTCCAGCCTTCCAATCGCATATCAAATTCTTCGATTGGTTCTGGTCCTCGCATTGTATCTTTTTCAATCGTCAAAATACCTTTTTTACTCACCTTAGTCTCCCAACGTACGAGCCGGACTTGCCCTTCAGATATTTCAATTCCTGTAATAATTGTTGGGTAAACGCAACAACCTGTATTGAAATAAGGAAGCTCTTTATCTTTCGGATATTTAAATCGGTGAGTATGGCCGCAAATAAGCATGATTTTATTTTTGCGAATCCATTTATTGAAGTTTTTCTCGATTTTATGTCTTTTAGTGACATTTTTTACTGGACTTGATGGGTTTCGAATCCCAAATCCATGCAGAAAACGCCAAAAGAATTTCAAAGATAACATCGTGAAAAAGGCAAATTGATCATTCGGTGCATCACCTTGATGACCGTGTACGGTTAAAATTTCTTGCCCTGTTTTTTTATATCTCAGTACGAGTGCCTCAATAGGCTGAAGACCTTTTAAAAAATCAAAAAATTCTTCTGTGTATTCATCGTAATTTGTATAATAGTTCTTTTCAACAAATTTAGGATTTTTTAAAGCAATATCGTGATTGCCATACAGTTTTATTAAACGATCATCATCAAAAAATTTTTTGATCATATCGAACACTTCATCATGTGCATTTTTGGTATAAGTAAAATCAGAGTATTCTAACAGTTCATCTCCATCGCCAGCTTCCACATAAGTAAAACCGTTTTTATAGTACTGCTTTAAAGCGTGAAGAAAGATATTGCGGTTTCGAGTAAATTCATCTGAGATATTTCCATTGCCTCGATGGACATCACTAAAGAATACATATTTTGAATTTTCGTCAAATTCTTCTACTCTAGCCTTCTTGTATGCTTCGGTTAAACGTTTGTCTGTGAACATCTTTTTCACCCCATAATTAATTGACAATTTTTTGCATAAGCAACTGAATAGTTATTCTTATTATCAGTATACTTTATCTGGTCTAGTTTAAAAAATAATTGCATTCTACTTTCCGTTCACTATCAATTACATTATTTAAAAATCAATAAGTTGAAAATTTGGGACGAAAAGCATTTAATCTCACGCATTCTTTTTGGATATATTTTAGTATGAATAGTCAAATATAGATATAAAATAACATAATAAATTTAATCTACGAAAGTAATTTAGCTGAAAAGCTACTTTATTACTTACTATAAAGACAAAAAAGCGTTCATTTTTCACAAATGAACGCTTTTTTTATTGCTGAAACTTTTATTCTAGCCTCGTACCTTTCTTTTCTCCCTCTTTACTTCTACTATATCTCAAAAACCAATTTGCTTAAATAGCACGGAATCTTGTTCTTTTATTTTTCCTGTTTCTATGTACTGTTTAAAGTGGTTTACTTCAAATGTATCGCCTTTTTCTAATAAAAAAAAATGCAATGGATAAGGAAACAGTTTACCCTTTGCTAGAATATGATTTTTATCTTGATAGGAATACCACCAAATTTCATACAATCGTCCACCCGTTTTTATATTGTCTTCCAGCAATGTAAAATTGTCGCATCCTTTTCTTTCTAATAAATCTGCTGCTTCTAATGGTCTCTTCCACATGCCTTCTTTTAAAACTTTCATTATTATCCCCTTCTTTCTGAAGTATAAGTTTTATACTATGTGGTATTTTTGTACAACAAATTGATTCCGTTTATTTCTCTTGCCAAATAAGACAATTGTTTTTCCTTCGGTGACCAAATAAAGAAAATTAAGAGCATTTGACTTAATCAGACAGTTTTCCTTACATGCCTCGTTTACGGTTAATGTAAACCGTACCAAAGGAGCCTCTTCTAATTTCAAAACTTTAATTTTTTCTACTGAACCTTTTAAGCATATTCCTTTTTCCATATTGATCACCTCATTCCTCTTAAATTATACGAACATACGTTCATTTAGTCAACTACAAGTATTCTTTTAAGCTCCTTTATTTTAAATTTTATACTCTCGACAACCGTTTAAACTCTACAAAAAAACTATGAGGTAAGTTTTAAATAAACTCGTCTCATAGCTTTTTATGTCCTATTTTTCTCAATTACTGAATGTTTATTCCCTTACTCTTTTCGATTAAACCTTATTCATTTGCTGTTTTCAATAATTCAATCACTTCTTCTGGTGTATTAGCTTCAATCAATTTTTGCACATTTTCAATTTCTGAACAAAAGATAGCAATAGACGACAACAAGTCTAAATGTTCGTCGCCTTTACCTGCGATTCCAAATAAAACAAAGACTTTGTTTTCATCGCTTGTTTCACTAAAATCGATCCCATCTGGGAAGGTTGCTACCGAAATGGCTGTTTTGTAGATATCTTTTTTTGAACTATCAGTCCCATGGGGAATAGCGATAAAATTTCCCATGTAAGTAGATACAGTCTTTTCTCTTTCCAACATGCTCTCAATATAATCTTTATTTACTGCTCCGCTTTCAACCAATAAATTACCTACTAAACGAATAGCTTCTTCTTTGTTTTTTGCTGTTGCTCCTAATTCAATCAACTCTTTTGTTAATTCTGCCATTTCCATTCACTCCTCTATTTTTAATGAGTCTTTTTTAATACATAGGCTTTAAATTCCTTTTCAATCTTCTTTCGTACCGCTTCTTCCTCGCCCTTGTCAAATAAAGCTGTGGTACTGTCATTTTCGATTACCATACTACTAACCAAGCCTAACAATTCACGTTCAATTACATTTAACGGGTAAGGTGCGACCATTATCAATATTCTTTTCAAGACCATATCTTTCCTGTCGATTCCTACGATGGGTACCTCTTGTTCTAATTCATAGATCCCAAAATAACTGGAAGCAACATCAATATTTCTCACATGAAAAAGTCCCATTTGAGTCCCAGGTATTCCTACCGGAGCAATATTTACTCGTTCAATTAACTTTTGTTGCACATTTTCAGCTTCTATTAAAACGCCAATATCTTGTAGTTGGCGGCAAATCCATAAAAGTGTTTCTTCTAACGGCTGATTTCCCACAACAGACTCAATGGAGAAATAATTTAAAATACCTAATGCTGTTTTGGATAGATGATGAATTTCCTTTAATGTTCTTTCTGCGGGCAACGTTTCGTTACTCTGTTTGTTTATTTCTTTTATTGAATCGGTTAATGTATAATGCTTTTTTTGATCAATACATTCATCTATTAATCCTTTAATCTTAACTAATTCTTCACTCAAAAGCATCGGCGTGATCAAGTGGTAACGTACCGAAAATTGCGGCAAGAAAATAGTTGAAAAGATAAAATCAAAGTCTGTTAACTCATAGTCATTCACCTCAGAAAGAGAAACAGCTGTTACTTCTTTCAACTCAGAAAAATTTTTGTTCAATCGGTTTTCTAATATCCTCGAGGTTCCGATTCCGCTGGAACAAATGACCATCGCTTTTAATCCGTATATTTTTTTGTCATTTTCCCAGGAAGAAGCAAAGTGAATAACCAGATAAATATAATCATTTTCTGAAAAACGTTTATTTGGAAAAACACCGGCTAACCCTGTTACTACACCTTTATAAATTTCGGGATAGCGTTCCCGAATAGTTGCATACAAACTATCTTCTACTTGAAGAACTTGCGTAATCGTACGATTCAGTAAAGATTCCATATGTGACAACAAACCAGAAAAAAGTGTATGATCTTTGCTAAATTTCCAATGAACTTCTGTTTCAACTAGGTGAATAAAATCTTTAACTTGATAAGTTAGTTCCATATTATAGTCTGCCGAAAACAAATCTTGTTTTTGAAAAAAACGCACACCATTTACAGCCTTTTTTAAAAAGCTTCGTTCTAATCTTGAAAATTGCAACTCTGTTACTTGAAAAATATCTTCAATCACATAATCCGTTATGTCTTTAGTGAGAATAGAATTTTCTTTTTCTTCAAAATGAATGTCATTCAGCTGATTCTCTTCTGACAAACGCATAATAATCAATGTTAAAATAACGATAAATTGCATTAGTCCACTATTTGATATATCTTCAAAAAAGTGTTGCTTCATCCGAAAGGTAACTTGAGTTGCTATTTTAAAATACCGATAGGTTAGAAATGATAAAAAAGGCATTCTAGTCTTCTTTACTCTCTCAAAATGCTCCTCATTGTACTCGTTTTGAAAAAAATTAAGAAACTCATATTCATTCAACTTGCTAGTAATGATGCTACTAACTATCAGTCTCAAAGATTCTTCATCGCTTTTAATGGAAACAGATTTGCCTTTTCCTCGTTGCAAAGTCATTTGAAATCCTTCAATGATTTCAGCTATTTTGGTTAAATCATTGTTAATTGTTCCTAGACTGACATTAAAATCTTGTGCCAATCCTATTAATTTAACGTTGTCTTTTGTCAGCAGCAACTGGCAAATCAGGTAACTCTGACGATCTTTCGAGTCAAAGATAAGATCTGTATTCAATAAATCTTTTTTCAATCGCTTTAATTCTTCTCTTTCACCACTTAAATAAAAACCAGTACCTAACTTTTTATTAAGAGCAATCTGATAAAGAGACAACGTGTCTTCAGCTATGGACAGTTCGCGGTAAATTGTTCGACTGCTCACTTCCATTTCTCTAGCCAAGACCTCCAAAGAAATTCCTGTTTTATTCAGTAAAAGCAATTCCAATAGCTGCTTTTCCTTTATTGAAAAATACATTTCTTTCCCTCGTTCCTACTCTCTTTTTTCCTTACTCTGCTATTATATCATCAAGAACGGAGTAAACTTTCAATAACTTGATCGTATTTAGGACTACTTAAGAAGTTATCAACTGTTTCATGCACTCCGCTTGGTGTTTGTTGTTTTGCTCTGGCATTTAATTCTATTTGCGTAATAATTAACGTTCCTTCTTCATCTTCTAAATCACTGATTGCTGAATTCGTAACCGGTATTTCTAGACCGGCTTTTTTTGCTTTATTTCTCAAAATGGATGCTCCCATGGCACTGGAACCCATTCCTGCATCACAAGCAAAAATAATTCGCTTAACATTTGTTGAAGAAATCGTTGGTCCAACACTTTCAGATTCAGTTATGGTGTTAGTAGAAGCTGTATTTAGAACTACACCTTTTGACTCAGCTTTCATTCCTTGCATTTTAGTCACATTGCTTTCAAAGTCTTCATTTTCAGAACGGTCTGCTTTTAAAATAAGCATTGCAACAACAAAGGACGCAACAATTGATGCTAACACACCAGCTAATATTTGCAAGTATTCACCTTTGGGCGTCATCGCAATGACTGAAAGGATAGAACCAGGTGATGCAGTAGCAACTAAACCTGTATCAAATAGTGTGAAGGTTAACGTTCCCGCAACTCCACCTGCCATGACTGCCAAAATCATTAAAGGCTTCATCAACACATAAGGAAAATACAGTTCATGTATGCCTCCAATAAATTGGATGATCGCAGCACCAGGTGCAGAAGCTTTGGCAGTTCCTTTACCAAACAACATATACGCTAATAAAACCCCAAAACCAGGACCTGGA
>NZ_JBEMBC010000111.1:0-6182 GCF_040274425.1 Carnobacterium sp. | reverse complement strand
TTTTAGAATACTTAACAAATAATAAAGTTTCTTTTCAATTAATTTTCAAAAAAAAAAAGATGCCTTTAGCATCTTTTTTGACCGAACCTATCTCTTATTAAACTAACTTGTTCGTTTAAATAGCTACATATTCTCCGAGCGAGATATCGTATTGAATCACGTCTTCATCTTTCTTTTCATCCCAAACAATTTTTCCTTGTTCAATCTCTATTACACGATTACGAAATTTATCTACTATTCTGCGATTATGCGTAACCATTAAAATCGTTGTTCCTTTTTGATTGATCCGGTAAAATAAGCGCATAATTTCTAAAGCTGTTTTAGGATCTAAATTACCTGTGGGTTCATCTGCAATGATTAATTTTGGGGAATTAACGATGGCACGTGCAATCGATACCCGTTGTTGTTCTCCACCAGATAGTTCTGTTGGTTTATCATTCGCTTTATGTTCTAATTCAACATAACGCAACGCTTGCATCACTAGCGGTTCAATCGCATCTGGTTCAGTTCCAATGACTTCCAAGGCATAGGCGATATTTTCAAAAACGGTGCGATCCAACAATAATTTAAAATCTTGAAAAACAACGCCAATCTGTCTTCTAAGTTTAGCGATATCTTTTTCTTTGATTTTAGATAATAGTTGTCCACAGACTTCAATTTGTCCTTTAGTCACTTTTTCTTCTCTATATAATAATTTTGCTAATGTTGATTTTCCAGAGCCGCTTGCTCCTACCAAATAGACAAATTCTCCATCTTTAATGGTAAGATTGACTCCTCTAAGAGCTTTTACACCTTTGGAATAATTTTTTACAACATTTTTCATTCTAATCATATTTTATCACCTGATTTACCTCAAATTCTTCCCTGACGTCATCATCCTATGCGTCAAACCAAATCCGATAGTGCATGTGCCAAAGTTATCATTTCAATCTGTTGGTCCACCAAATTCTATTGTTTAAATTGGTTGATCACAGAAGACATTTCATCTGTTCCCTGAGCGACTTTAAGATTTAAGGAATATGAACGCTGTGCCAACATCATTTCAGTAATAGAAGAGGCTAGGTCAACGTTTGATGCTTCTAAATAATTTTGTTGAATGGAACCTTCACCTGTTCCAAAAGCACCATTGTAACTATATTTGTTCTCTCCAATAGGTTCCAGTTCATTTGTTTGAGTTGGATAAAATAAAGGAATTGTTCCTACTAATGTACTTCCATTCTCTGAATGAATCGTTACGTCTCCATTTTCAGCAATAGAAACATCACCCTCAGGCCATTGATTGGTTGGGATAAGCGTTTGAATTTCTAACGTATCCCCGTTATCATTTGTGATCGATTTGTCTTCATTTACATGGAATGCTCCATCACGTGTCAAATAACGTTCTCCATTTTCTCCAACAACTCCAAAGAAACCTTCTCCAGCAATCGCTAAATGGTAATCATTTGGATCAGAAACTAGTGATCCTTGCGCAAAATTCGTAGACGTTACACCACTTTTTGAACCTCTATTGATCCCAGCATCTTGAACCGTATCTGATAGAAAATCTGCTTCACCATTCATATCATTCAGCAGCAACTCATTAAAACTAATATTTTTAGATTTATATCCGGTTGTATTAATATTGGCAATATCATTCGATACAGCATCCATTTGATTTTGGATCGCATTCATGCCACTTTTACTGATACTTAAAGGTATACTCACTTTCTTTTCCTCCTAGACTTTCCCAACTTCATTTACCGCTTTTCTTAACGTTTCATCCGCAGCACTGAGGGCTTTTTGATTGGCTTCAAATTCTCTTGAAACTTGCATTAAGTTCGTGATTTCATCGACTGTTTGTACATTTGATGTTTCCAGATAATTCTGCTGCATAACTGTTCCACCCATTTGTACCGTACCACCTTGTCCAGTGAACAATGTGTCTCCAGCTCTGGTTAATCCAGCTGTATCCTCAAATTCAGTTACCATCAAACTCATTCCTGTTCCTGAAATATTGCCTCTATTGTCAATTGAAAACTCTGTTCCATTAACTTGAATTGGAGAAGGCTGTCCATTTGCTGTTGTCCCAAGAACACGGTAGCCTTCTTGAGTGACTAGTTCTCCTGTATCGTTAACAGCAAAGTTCCCGTTACGTGTATAGTAATTCCCACCATTTGGCGCTTCTACTGTAAAAAAGCCGTCTCCTTGAATCGCTACATCTGTTGCAGAAGCAGTAGCTTTCAAACCCCCTTGGCTAAAATTTTGAGCGATTTCATCAATCTGATTGCCAAAGGTAAAACCGCCGATATCTTGCTGTTGATTTAAAAACGGGCCATCTAAATGGTTGGACATCATTTCTGATGCGCGGGTACTTTGAATAATTTCTTGCGATTTGTAACCTGAGGTATTGATGTTGGCTACATTTGCACTAATGTTCTCTTGTTTTTTTTGTAAGATATTAAAATTATTATTGAGTGTTGTTAAACTTCTAATCATCGTATTCTCTCCTCATCGATTCTTTTAATTTCAAAATCATTTTGCCGTGTATTTGTGAAACCCTAGGAACCGAAATATCGAAAATATACGCAATTTCTTTGAGTGACAGTTCTTCAACATAATACAAATTTAAAATGGTTTGTTCTCTCTTATCTAACTTGCTGACATTTTTTGTTAGCAGCTGCTGACGTTCTTTGTCTAACAAGGTGTCTTCAGAACCCGTCTCATGCTTATCTTCTAAGAAATCAATCAACTCGATCGAATTTCCGTCATCGCTAAACATAACTTTTTCTAGTGAGACAGATGCAAGATTATGTACTGTTTCGTGAATTTTTGTTAAGGCTTTTTCATCAATCTTCAATTCTTCGCAAATTTCTTTTTCAGTAGGTGTACGCATAAGTGTGGCTTCTAGCTTTTCTTTCGCACGATAATAGTCGTTCAACTTTCCCATTCTGGTTCGAGATACTGGAGCCGTTTTTCTGATTTCATCAATGATGGAGCCTTTTATTCTAATATACGCGTATCCCTCGAAAGGAACTTTTTTCGATTTATCGAATTTTTCCAGCGCATCCATAAGACCAATAACCCCAATATTATATAGATCATCTCGGTCATACTCACTTCGCTTAACATCCATTCGATTAACAATTTTTTCTACTAGGGGAAGGTATTTAATGATTTCCTTTTCCCTATCATTTTCATAATACATTTATACCCCTCCACCTTAGAAAACGGAATGAGTTGGAACGAATAGAATCTCTAACATTCCAGTCCTTCCTTCACTCAGCTTACTATTTTATTTGCACTTATCCTTCGATCATCCCGACTGTTTCAATCGGTATATCATTTGGTACTTCATTCAATGAAACCACCGTTAAATCAGGAAAATTATACGAGATTAAATTTTTCATTGCTGGTCTAATTTTTGGCGAAGCTAGTAAGACATGCGGTATTCCTCTTGCTGACAGTTGGTTATGGATGGATGTGATACTATCAAAAATCCGCGTAACTGTCTCTGGTTGTAAGATTGGAATGGAACCAGCAGAAGATTTTTGAATGCTTCGTGTGATCAATTCTTCTGTATCGGGCATTATGGTAACTACTTGAAGAACATTTTGTTCGTCTAAGTAAGGTTTAACCACTGTCCGTTTCAGAGCTTGACGTACGTATTCAGTTAACATTTCAATGTCTTTGGTTGTGTTTCCATAATCTGCTAAAGTTTCCAAAATAGTCACTAAATCATTGATAGGAATACTTTCTTTCAGTAAGTTTTGCAAAACTTTTTGAACTTCACCTAAACGAAGAATGTCGGGGATCAGTTCATCAATGACTACGCCATACTTATCTTTGATTCCTTCGAGCAATTGTTTCACTTCTTGTCTACCTAATAGTTCATAACTAGACTTGTAAATGGTCTCTTTCAAATGAGTCACTAAAACCGTTATCGGATCTACGACTGTATACCCTCTTAAATCAGCCGTTTCGCGGTCGCTTTCGTTTACCCACATAGCGTCCAAACCAAAAGCGGGTTCTTTAGTTGGAATGCCATCAAAGTCAAATTCTGTTTCACCGGGATCCACGATCATGTATTTATCTAAGTACAATTCTCCACGAGCCACGACGTTTCCTTTGATTTTGATCACATAATCATTGGCTTTCAGTTGCAAATTGTCTCTGATTCGAATGGGACTCAATAAGATGCCTAATTCATGAGCACTTTGTTTACGAATGGTTGTAATATGACTCATCAAGTTATTGTCTTGATTTTCATCCGCTATTGGAATCAGACCATACCCAATTTCAATGGATATGGGATCCACTTGAAATGAGGCTACAGATTCATCGGTGCTTTTTTCTTGGCTTGTTCGTTGTGCAGCTTTTGAACGAATCTCTTTGGCTTGTTGATTTGATTTCTGTGATTTTTCATTTTCCATCAATAAGTATCCAGCCACTCCAGCCACTAATCCCAAAAGTAAAAATGGAATAGTTGGAAAGCCTGGCATAATCGCGAATAATAGTAATATAGACGCTAGCATCATCATTACTTTTGGTGAATGGAATAACTCTTCCCCAATGGAACTACCAAAACCTTTGATGCTTCCAGAACGGGTCACTAATATCCCAGAGGCTACTGAAATTAATAATGATGGGATTTGACTAACTAATCCATCCCCAATGGTCAACTTACCAAATGTTGTCAAGGCTTCCATGATTTCCATATCATTTTGCAATGAATGAATGGCGATTCCACCAATAAGGTTAATGACCGTAATAATTAGACCAGCGATAGCATCTCCTTTTACGAATTTACTCGCTCCATCCATTGCTCCGAAAAACTGTGTTTCTCTTTCAAGGTCTGAACGTCTTTTTTTAGCAGTATCTTCATTGATCAATCCAGAGTTCAAATCCGCGTCAATTGCCATTTGTTTACCCGGCATTGCATCTAAAGTAAACCGTGCAGACACTTCAGAAACACGACTTGCTCCGTTGGTTACAACCATCATTTGAATAATAACGATAATAATAAAGATTACCGCTCCAACAATGAAATTACTTCCTGTTACAACGTTAGCAAAAGTTTCAATTACGGCTCCTGCTTCTCCTTCAGTTAAAATCAACCGTGTAGAAGAGATATTCAGGGCTAAACGGAACATGGTTGTAATCAATAATAATGTCGGAAAAGTTGAGAATTCTAACACATTTTTTGTGAACAAAGTCAGCAGTAATATCGTAATCGATAATGCTATGTTAATAATCAGCATAAAATCGAGTAATCCAGCTGGTAATGGAATAATGATCATTCCTAAAATCATCATTACAAAAAATGCAACAATAACATCCATAGAACTGGTTAGTTTTTCAATTTTCCCCCAAAAGGCAGTAGACATGTTTTTGAACTCCTCATCTTAAAAGCATTAAATCTTGTGTTTATTTATTTCTTCCATTTGGTAAACCAATGCTAGTATTTCAGCAATGGCTTGGTAAAGGTCAACTGGCACTGGTTGGCCGATCTCGACTGTTTTGTACATGGCTCTAGCAACTGGTTTATTTTCAATAATCGGAACATCAAAGGCTTTGGCCCGTTCTCTAATTTTGGCAGCTTGATAATCTGCCCCTTTAGCTACAATGATTGGAACGTCATCTTTGCCTTTCTCATAGCGAATTGCAATAGCCAAATGAGTCGGGTTCGTTATAATGGCGGTTGCAGTTTCTACATCTTGCAATGCGCCTTTTGTCAGCTGACGGTAACGCTGTCTCCTTTGAGACTTGATTTGTGGATCGCCTTCAGATTCCTTGTATTCATCTTTCAACTCTTGTTTAGACATTTTTAAATTTTTCCGGTAATCATAAACTTGATAAATGTAATCAATCAAACCTAATATAAGCAGCAGTATACCTAATTGGGTTCCCAGTTCCATTACAAGATCGGACATTAAGAAAAATAACTTTTCCGTTCCAACATTGCTGGAATTAAGGATCAAGTATACGGATGTTTCAAGTGTTTTATACGCCATCCAAAAGACTAATGTTAGTTTGGCAACATTTTTTACCATCGTAAACAATGTTTTTTTACTAAACATATTTTTAAAGCCGCTAATTGGATTTATTTTGCTTAACTTAAACTTAATGGGCTCCGCAGAAAACAGAAATCCAGTCTGGGCAATACTCGATACAAATGCTGCTACAAATGCAATGGCTAAAAATGG
>NZ_JBEMBC010000110.1:0-6208 GCF_040274425.1 Carnobacterium sp. | reverse complement strand
TTTTCTTGATACAAGTTGTATCAAGCTTGTAACAACAGCTAAAACGGAAGTGGGTAAAACCCTTATTTCTACTTGCTTTTTGGGACTTATAAACTTGTAACAAGCTTGTTACAAGTTGTTACACCAATGCACCACTTTTTGCAAGTTCTTGTCACAGGTTAAACCTTGATTTAATAGGCTTTTGGAGGGACTTGTAACAAGGAAAAGTTTGTGAAAAAGTACCTTTTTCCTTTAGGCCTTACATTTTGGTGAGGGTGATTTTTGAAAAATCCTACCCATGCCTTCGAAAAATTTTTGAAGAAATTTGGTTGAAGGCTAGCCTACCCTTTGGATTGAATAGAAGAATCCTCTACCACCTTTTTGGATTGAGAACAAATAAAAATGACGAAGCCTTGATCGACTTTTCGGATTGAGAACAAATAAAAATGACGAAGCCTTGATCGACTTTTCGGATTGAGAACAAGAAACCTTGCCCCCTTCTTTTGGATTGCGAACAAAAATAATGATGAAGCCTTGCCCATTTTTTTGGATTGAGAATGGAAAAAAAAGATGGAAGCTTGCCAATCTTTTTGGTTTAAGCAGAAGAATTTTTGATGAAACCTTACCCACCTTTTTGGATTGAGATTGAGAAATAATGATGAAGCCTTGCCCATCTTTTTGGTTTAAGCAGAAGAATTTTTGATGAAGCATTACCCACCTTTTTGGATTAAGAACAAAAAATAATGATGAAGCCTTGCCTATTTTTTTGGATTGAGAACGAAAAAAAGAGATGGAGGCTTGCCTATTTTTTTGGATTAAGAACAAAAAATAATGATGAAGCCTTGCCTATTTTTTTGAATTGAGAACGAGAAATAATGATGGAGCCTTGCCTACACTTATATAATGAACAGGAATATTTTTGATGAAGTACTCGAAATATTTTTGACCTAACCCAAGCGAATGAACTAGACGAAGTGGAAGATAGTTTAGCTAAGACGGAGAATAAATGAAGTAAGGATATCATGCTGACACGACATACGCGTAAAATAAAAGTCCGCTTGTCCACAGGTTACGTTTTCTCTTCACTGTTCTGGACAATATTGGAGAATATTCAACAGCTGGTTCTGTTGCATTAGCTACTCCAGAAGATCATATTAATTTTTTGACGATTGTAAGACCAAGGGGTCTTTATACTCTTTTTTCCATCTTTTTGTTTTCGATCTAATCGAGAAGGATATAAAGTGGCATGATAGACAGTTAATACTTAAAAATGTCTAAAAAAGCAGTGAGTTTAATAGAAATAGTTATCCACATTTAGAGGTATGAATAATTCAGGTGTATTCGTGAATCCATAAAATCTCCATAAAATCTCCATAAATTGTCAGTAAAGTTAAGGAAGCGGAAATAGAAAAAGGATTAGACTTTGAAGAGGATTTTGTTGTAATGGAAGTATGTAATCCTAAAAAAGCAAAAGAAGTTATGGGAAAAAATATCCATATCGGCTATGTTCTACCGTGTAAAATGGTTGTTAGAGAAAAAAATAATCAGACATATATTGGTATGACACGTCCGGAAGTCTTAATCGATTTATTCGATGATTTCAATTTGAATGAAATTGCCAAAGAAGTTGAGGGGACACTTAGACAATCAATAGAATCGACTGTTTAAAAAAAGTAATTAAAGCTGTCTTAAATTGTATTTAGGATGACTTTTTAGTTGAGTAATAGATGAATAAATATATTCTGAGAACGATAAGGATGATCAAATGAATAAAAACAGAAAATGGTATACAATTATAATCATTTCTATGCTCCTGCTTATAGTGTATGTTGGTTACTTTTTCATAAATTCAGGAAGGGGGCTTGAAAGGGTGGATAATCCCAACAGACAAGCAGTTGATTCGGGAATAATGAATAATACAAAAGATGAAAAAAGAAATAAGTTGCCTATTCCGCCCCTACTAGAGGATAAAAATCCTGAAGAAGGAAAAGCAGAATTTGATTTGAATGTACAATATGGAAAAAAGGAATTCATTGAAGGACAGGAAACTGAAACGTTAGGTTACAATGGTGATTATTTAGGCCCTATTATAAGAGTGGATAAAGGTGACGACGTAAAAATCAATGTAGCGAATACACTGGATGAGCCGACAACGGTTCATTGGCATGGATTAGAAGTCCCTGGAGAGATGGATGGTGGCCCCCATCAAGTCGTAGACCCGAAGTCAAGCTGGCAGCCTTACTTTACAATTGATCAACCGGCTGCAACGCTTTGGTATCATCCACATCTGCTGCATAAAACAGGTGAACAAGTTTACAAAGGATTAGCTGGCCTTCTCTATATAGAAGATGAAAAATCTAAAGAATTGAACATACCTAAAGAATATGGCGTCAATGATATTCCTCTTGTCGTACAGGATAAACGGTTTACACAGGATGGACAGATTCCCTATGAGTTAGGTATGAGAGATGTGATGGATGGATTTAAGGGAGACACTGTACTGGTCAATGGAGCAATCGCACCTGAACTGGATGTGAAAAGTGAAGTTGTTCGACTCAGACTTTTAAATGGTTCGAATGCACGTGCTTACGACTTTAATTTCAGCGATAATCTTGCGTTTTATCAGATTGCTTCTGACGGAGGCTTTTTAGAAAACAGTATAGAAATGCATGAGGTATCCCTGGCGCCAGCTGAAAGAGCCGAGATACTCGTAGATTTTTCAGATTACAACACAGGTGATAAAGTCGTTTTGAGAGATGGCAGCTATGAAGTGATGACGATAACTATTACAGAAGAATCTGACAGCTCCAGCAGTATACCTGAAGAACTGGTCGACATCGTTCAATATGACAGAGATGACGTCGTGACGACCCGTGACTTTGTCATGAGTGGTATGGGACCCATGGTGGCTATAAACGGTAAGCAAATGGATATGGATAGAATAGATGAATACCTGAATTTAAATGAACTGGAAGAGTGGGTCGTTACTAATGAGTCTGCTGGAATGGGAATGATGAGCGGCGAGACGCCACATCCTCTTCACGTCCATGGCGTACAGTTTCAAGTGATTGAAAGAAATGGAGGAGAACCGCCTTTAAATGAACAAGGATGGAAAGATACGGTGATGGTAGAAAGTGGAGAAGAAGTAAGGCTTTTAGTTAAGTTCAAGCAGAAAGGTTTGTTCATGTATCATTGTCACATATTGGAACATGAAGACGCGGGTATGATGGGTCAATTTTTAATTGAATAAATAGATAAGAGAGTAATGGAGATGGCAAAATGTACGATGGAGTTTGTTCTGGAATAATAGGCAGTGGATTTTTATGGCCGATACCAGTGGTGCTTGTGTTTTTGATTGGTTTGTCCATGATCATGATAGCCAAAAATAATAGACAGAAAAAACGACCGATAGAGAGTTCTTCGCTGGAAATTTTAAATGAAATATATGCCAGGGGAGACATCGATGATCAAGAATATAGTCGGCGTAAAAAGATTTTGGACCTGTAAACTAGATAAAAATAGTTACTTCTAAATATTTTAAATGATATAAAAGTTAGCTGTAAAATATGTCCATGCAACCGCTTTGAAGAGGTGAAAGATTGGCTGGGGATAACAACAAAATAAAAAATAGATACAATCGCGTATCAAAAATATATGATCTCATGGAAAAACCGATGGAATCTATGCTGATGGATGATTGGAGAAAAGAATTATTCGAAAAATAGAAGGAAAAAAATATTGGAAGTCGGTGTGGGCACAGGTAAAAATTTAGAGTTTTATTCGACAGATAAAGAAGTCACCGGAATAGACTTCAGCGAAAAGATGTTAGAAAAGGCTAAAAATAAGAGTAAAGATAAGGATCATGTCACGTTAATGGAAATGGATGCAGAAAACATGACTTTCGAAGATAATACATTCGATACAGTGGTCACCTCCTGCGTGTTTTGCTCTGTTCCTGATCCTGTTAAAGGATTAAAAGAAATACGAAGAGTCTGCAAGAATGGCGGCAAGGTTATTATGTTGGAACATATGCGAAGCAACAAGCCAGTTGTTAGAAAAATTATGGATCGTATCAATTTTATCCCCCTGCATATTTGGGGCGCAAATATCAATAGACAAACCTTGAAAAATTTACAAGAAGCAGGCTTCAATAAAGAGGATACTACCTATAAGAATGTATGGAGCGACGTTGTAAAAATTATAGGAATAAGGAATAAAAAATAACCTGAACAATTCATACTTTTCGTTGAAACATGTGCCAACGAAAAGTATGAATTATTCAGGAAAAAACTTAAGGAAATAATCAAGAGGAATAAAACCATGTTTGCTGATTTGGACGAGATTGATAAAGATATGATCATTGACTATACAATAGCTGGGATTATAGTTGTATATCAAACTTGGTTTAGAAACAATCAGAACGTGTCTATTGATGAGATTTCAGTTAAGCTTTCTGAACTTTCTGCAAATGGATTCAATTATTTCATTAAAGGCTAATGTGAGAAGAGAAAAGAGGTAAGATGATGTCAGAATTTATTTTAAGTTCTTGTTCGACTGCAGACTTAACAGAAAAGCACTTCAACATTCGTGGTATAAATTATGTTTGTTTTCATTTTATGGTAGATGGAAAAGAATATAAAGATGATCTTGGTAAGTCGATTTCATATGACGATTTTTATAAAGCAATGAGTAATGGGGCTGAGACGAAAACATCACAAGTAAATGTAGGAGAGTTTGTAGATTACTTTTCTTCGTTTCTGAAAGAAGGGAAGGATATTTTACACGTATCACTGTCTTCAGGATTATCTGGAGTATATAATTCAGCGTGTGCAGCAAAGCAACTATTGGAAGCGGAATATCCGGATCGAAAAATATACATCGTTGACTCTCTTGCGGCATCGTCTGGTTATGGTTTATTGATGGATAAACTGGCAGATCTAAGGGACGACGGATACACACTTGAACAGTTGTATGACTGGGTAGAAAATAACAAACTGAATCTACATCATTGGTTTTTTTCGACTGATTTATCTTTTTATGTTAAAGGAGGAAGAATCTCAAAGACATCTGGATTTGTTGGAACAACATTTAAAATCTGTCCATTGTTAAATATGGATGAAAATGGAAAATTAACTCCTCAACAAAAAGTAAGAGGTAAGAGACGTGTAATTAGTTTAATTGTAGATAAAATGAAAAATCATGCTATTAAAGATCTTGAATATTCTGATAAATGTTATATATCTCATTCTGCTTTTAATTCTGAAGCTCAAGAAGTCGCGAGATTAATCGAGGAATCATTTCCTAACTTGAAGAACAAGGTTGAAATAAATAATGTTGGAACTACAATAGGTTCACATACCGGTCCAGGAACTGTGGCACTCTTCTTCTGGGGAGACTCAAGAAAAAATAGATGAAACCTTTAAACTTCCCACTTCACATATTATTTTGCATCGATAGCTAAGCTACAACACACATAGAGTGCGTGGTTTCGATACGTCGGGACGATACCTAGAAATCCTTAGATTCCAGCACTTTGAGCGATTTATCACGTTCATTGATACTAAGGACAAAAGTCTTTATAAAGAGATCAAAAACCGGGTGCTGGTGTCAGTAGTGATCGAGGTCGTATAAGGGGACACGTTATTACATGCTGGCAAACAAAATTAACCGTTCACCGAAGTAAAAAGAAACTAGATCCACAGCACATACTATTTTGGGTTCTGTTGCAAAGTCTTAAATCTACTATCAAATAAGGTAGAATAATAGAAAAAGATAGCAGGAGGAATGACGATTTATCGTTGGGTGCAAGAATATGGCAAACTACTCTATCAAATTTGGAAAAAGAAAAATAAAAAATCCTTTTATTCATGGAAAATGGATGAAACGTACATCAAAATTAAAGGAAAATGGCATTATTTGTATCGAGCCATCGATGCAGATGGTTTAACCTTGGATATTTGGTTACGTAAAAAACGGGACACACAAGCAGCCTATGCTTTTCTTAAGCGGTTAGTGAAGCAGTTTGATGAACCGAAGGTTGTAGTCACAGATAAAGCCCCCTCTATTACAAGTGCCTTTAAGAAACTAAAAGAATACGGCGGCTTTTATCAAGGGACAGAACATCGTACCATTAAATACCTGAATAATTTGATTGAACAAGACCATCGTCCAGTAAAGAGACGCAATAAATTCTATCGAAGTTTACGCACTGGGTTCTGTTGCAAAGTTT
>NZ_JBEMBC010000109.1:0-6265 GCF_040274425.1 Carnobacterium sp. | reverse complement strand
CTTTAAATGCTGGAGGAGGTTTGAGTGTTCCAATTGATCTAGATCGTTTGTTACCTGAAAACAAACAGTTCTATCACTACACAGGATCGTTAACAACGCCGCCAACTTCAGGTCCAGTTGAATGGATCGTATTCCGTCAGCAATCTTTTATGAGGCAAGGATTGCTTCAAGCTTTCAAGAAGAATATCGGAAAAACAAACCGACCATTACAGCCAATAAAGAATAGACCTATTTATTTATCGATTGACGAATAGTTAGCAAAAGTTTGTATTTCTCTTGACACAAAAGCAATCAACTAGTAAGATTGCTTTAATAGAAAAACGACAAAGGAGTTCTGATGATGCGTATCTACCTATCTAATCGTGTACAATTGAATAGCAGTTGGCAAAGCCAAGATAGATAGGTTGATCCATGAGAACGCTCATAGATACAACCTTCAGTATACTGAATGTATGTATCTATGTTGGTTTATTTGAAGATATATTTTACTTCCGATCCACATAGAGAGAATAGTTATTCTATTTCTATGTGGTTTTTGTTTGCTAAAACAGCTACCACGCATTTTGTGGCAGCTGTTTTTTTTATAATCTACTTTTGGGGTGATGATTAGAATGGAAAAGAAACGATGGCGATTTTGTTGAGCATAATCATATAAGAATGAATAACTACTGGAGGATAAAAAATGAAAAAAATGTTTGGTTTTATTATTTGTTTGACGGCACTTCTAACGGTTGCTTTTTTTACTACTTCAAATGAAACAACAACTCCTGATAATGATGTACCAATGGTTGGGATTTTACAATTAACGAGTCACCCGGCTCTAGATCTTATTTATCAAGGAACGGTAGACGCTTTAAATGAAGCAGGTTATATCGACGGAGAAACAGTGCTATTGGATTTTCAAAATGCTCAAGGAGATCAAAGTAATTTAAATTCTATGAGTACCCGTTTTGTTAGCCGAGGGGCAGATGTTATGGTGGGTATTGCTACTCCATCAGCACAAGCCTTAGCTAATAGTTCAAAAGAAATACCAATTGTTCTTGGAGCTGTTACCGATCCTGAAGGTTCTGGGTTAGTTGAAAGCAATGAAGCGCCTGGTGGAAATATCACGGGTGTTAGTGACCTTACTCCGATTAAAGAACAATTTTCTTTGATCAAAGAAATTTTACCTGATGCTCAAACAATTGGAATTTTATATTCATCTAGCGAAGATAATTCTATTGTTCAAGCCGAACAAGCAATAGATATCGCGACAGAGATGGGTCTTGAAACCCAAATTATGACAGTATCTTCTACAAATGATGTTGCTCAAGTCGGTGCAACTCTAGCTTCTCAAGTAGATGCTATCTGGGTGCCAACAGATAACACGATAGCCAGTGCAATGAATACATTGGTAACGGCTGCCGATTCAAACACGATTCCTATTTTTCCAGCTGTAGATACTATGGTGGAAGAAGGCGGTCTAGCTACTGTAGGATTAGATCAATATGAATTAGGGCGTTTGACTGGGGAAATGGTTGTAGCTATTTTAAATGGCGAATCCGATCCATCGACTACACCCATTCAATATTTAGACCAAGGTGATATTATTATCAACGAAGAAAAAGCTAAGGAATTAGGTATTACGATACCCACTCATTTATTAGAACAAATGAAATAAACTAGATCACTTATTAGAGCGGAGGAAAGTAAATGGATTTAATCGTTACTGCAACAGCACAAGGGCTATTATGGGGAATGATGGCTTTAGGTATTTTTATTACTTACCGGATTTTAGATTTGCCAGATATGACAGCAGAAGGATCATTTCCTTTAGGGGCAGCTGTATGTGCTCAATTAATCATTTCAGGTATGCATCCTTTAGCTGCAACGGCTGTGGCTTTCTTAATAGGGTCTTTGGCTGGAGCTGTTACTGGGTTCTTAATTACAAAAGCTCATATACCTGGTTTGCTAGCGGGGATTTTGACAATGACCGGGTTATATTCTATTAATTTACGAATTATGAAGCGTGCCAATTTAAGTTTACTTGGAAAAGCCAAATTAACAGACTTTTTTAATCGATTAAACTTGCCAAATCAATTTGATACAATTTTTATGGGGCTCATTCTTGTGGTGCTTATCATCACATTACTTGTTTTATTCTTTAAAACAGAAATTGGTCAAGCCGTTATTGCTACAGGAGACAATGAAAAAATGGCCCGTTCGCTAGGTATCTCTACTAACCAAACAAAAATGATAGGACTGATGCTTTCTAATGGTTTGGTTGCTGCTGCTGGGGCACTTATTGCTCAAGACAATGGTTATGCGGATATCAGTATGGGAATCGGTACAATAGTGATTGGCTTAGCTTCAGTTATCATTGGTGAAGTTGTTTTTGGAAATCTCTCTTTTGTACATCGACTTATCTGTGTAATCTTAGGCGCTATTATTTATCGTTTTATCATCATGTTTGTCTTGTTGATTGGTTTACAGCCAAATGATTTAAAACTCATCTCAGCGTTTATTTTAGCTATTTGTCTGGCATTACCGAGCATACGTACGAAATTTAATTTGAATTTCTTTCAAAAAAAGGAGCTGATGTAAAATGACCGTTAAACCAGTCTTATCATTAAGGGAAATTACGAAACAATTCAATAAGGGTACAGCTAATCAAAATACTGTATTAAACAAGTTGAATTTAGAAGTGAAAAAAGGCGATTTTATTACAATCATAGGTGGAAACGGTGCTGGTAAGTCTACTTTACTAAATAGTATTGCTGGAAATTTTATGATCGACAATGGAAAAATCTTGTTAGGCGATAAAGAACTAACTACAGTAAAAGAAGAAAAAAGAGCTGGTTTTATCGGACGCGTCTTCCAAGATCCAGTAATGGGAACTGCTCCTCGAATGACAGTTGAAGAAAATCTAGCTATTGCTTATAGAAGAGGCAAGAAGAGATCTTTACGAAAAGGTACAACGGATAAAGAGCGGGAGTATTTTAAAAGCATTTTATTTGAATTAGGTCTAGGCTTAGAAAATAGGTTAGATAGTGAAATGGGCTTATTATCAGGTGGGCAAAGACAAGCTATTGCATTATTAATGGCTACCATGAATAAACCGGAACTTTTATTGTTAGATGAACATACAGCAGCTTTAGACCCAAAAACAGCTAAAGTAGTCTTACAACTTACTAAAAAACGAGTAGAACAAGAACAGTTAACAACTTTAATGATTACTCATAATATGAATGACGCTTTAACGTATGGAAATCGATTGATTATGTTAGATGAAGGACAAGTCATTGTTGATCTTTCTGGTGAAGAAAAAATGAATCTGACGGTTGCTGATGTGTTGGTTCTTTTCCAAAAGGCTATGGATAAAAATAATTCTTCAAGTCAATTAACAGATGAACTTTTATTAAGTCGATAACGCAAGATGAGTTTAATTTATAGAAGAGATTGAGACTGCTGTCTCAGTCTCTTTTTTGTATAACTATACTTTTTAACTAGATAGTTGTATAATACATATAAATTAATTGTATATTGCAACGATGTTGAGAAAGGTGGGCTTTAATGGAATCCCAACAAGAAACACCGATTTTTTTATTAATTCAACGTTTTACAGAATTTAACCAGAATTATTCAAAATTGGAAAAAGAGTTGCTCCGAAAACACAACCTTACAAAGTCTGGTTATTCAATTATGACAGTTATTAAAGATGAAAAAATAACGTTAAAAGAGTTAGTAAATCTATCTGAGTTGGATAAATCGACTTTAAGCAGACAAGTGAAAAGTTTAGAAAAAAAAGAGCTGCTTATCAAAGAACTAGGCACTGACAAACGGTATAGTTTTCTTTCTTTAACTTCAGAAGCTCGTCAACTTATATTAACTGTCTCATTTGAACTTGAAAATGCTTATAGTCAAATTTTTAAAAGCTGGCCAGCAGATGAAAAACAACTTTTACTAGTGCTGATGGGCAGAGTTAATCGAAGCATTCAATCTTTTAATAGTTGAAGCAGAAGTATTTTACAAGACAGTTTAAAATCTTTACAATTAAAGAGAGAAAATGGATAAAAGGTGGTTAAGAGATGGATTCAAAAACGCTTAATAATTTATCGAAAGAAGAGTTAATAGAACTTGTCATCAGTCAAAGTGAAGAATTAAAAGAACAAGATGTTCATTTAGAGGCTGAAGTTGAAGAAAATCGGTTTATAAAAAGCCTTGGGTTTGTAGATGGATACAAAGATTACCAATCTTATTTTATCCGTTTTTTTGAAGACGAGAGTGAAGGAACAGCAAAAAAAGGCAGTATTTTCTTAGGCATTTTAGAAGATTTCATTAATGACTATGGTGGTGAACCCGTTCGTGAACTAATCGAGGAATTTACCGAAGATCATATTTGATTTTACAGATGTTTGCACTCTTTTAGCAGAATTGATAGACTGCTAGTAAGAACTAAAAATTTAGGAGGAATAAATGTGCCTTTAGAAAATAAGAAGATCATTGCGTTAGTTAGTGACGATTTTGAAGATTTAGAATTATGGTATCCTGTTTTACGTTTAAGAGAAGCTGGAGCAACGGTTCATTTAGTAGCTGAGAAAAAAGAAACTGTTTATCACGGAAAATATGGTGTACCAGTGACATCTGATTATAGTTTTGACGAAGTAACTAAAGAAGAATATGACGGAATCTTAGTACCAGGGGGCTGGTCACCAGATAAATTAAGACGCTTCCCGAAAGTAATTGAATTTGTTCAATATTTTAATCAACAAAAGAAACCGATTGGACAAATTTGTCATGCTGGTTGGGTGTTGATTTCAGCTGGAATCCTTAATGGTGTAAATGTTACGAGTACACCAGGCATTAAAGACGATATGACGAACGCAGGAGCTATTTGGCATGATATCCCAGCTATAACAGATGGACACATCATTTCAAGTCGCAGACCTCCAGATCTTCCTGAATACATGAAACAATATATTGCTGCATTTGAATAAAACTGTTTATTGAGAGAGTGTGACAAAAAGCGTTTAGACCCGAATCACTGGAACGAATAAGCGAAGTATGGTCATCGACCATCGAGCATTGTTCGTGAAGTGGATGTCGGGTCTGTTTTTTGGAGCACGTTTTAGAATTAATAAAAATGAATGTATTACATAAGAGGTTAAAAGAAGCTGTTGAAAAAAGGGCGATACCATTGGTTTAATTTGCTGTTCATTGGTATCGTCTTATACAAATAAATACGAAATAACCTTACTAAAAAAAAACAAATCATAGTTGCCTTTCAAGGAACAGCATACTTTTTCCAATAGAAAAATCTCTGTCTTTTCGTTAAGAAGAAAAAGAATTATAATGATATTCTTAATCAAATAATGTAAAATAACAATGTATACATTTAGATAGAAAGAAGGGATTAAGGTGTACCAAAAAAATAAAAGCGCTTATAGAACCGCTATTTTAGGTATTCTTACAGCTATCATTATTATTCAAAATTTTGTTCCATTACTGGGGTATATTCCTATTCCTCCTTTAAATCCTACTATCATCCATATTACAGTTATTGTTGTTTCTCTTACACTGGGAACAAAAGATGGTATGATTATTGGTTCTGTTTGGGGTATCACACGAATGGTCAAAGCCTTTACAATGCCTGCTTCGCCATTTGACTATTTTTTATGGCGAAACCCGATTATAGCTGTTATTCCTCGCATTATGGTAGGTTTAGTAGCTGGATATGTTTATAATATATGTAAAAAAAGAATGAAAAATGATTCAACCGCTATGATTATTTCTTCTGTTTTGGCGTCACTAACGAATACTATTATGGTACTCGGACTGATTTATATTATTTACGGTGAGACTTATGCATCGCTTTTAGAAGTTGATTTTTCAAATCTTTTAGGTGTATTAGGAACCGTTGTTTTAACGAGCGGAATAGGCGAGGCGATAGCCGCTGCTATTATTGCACCAATCATCGCACGTCCATTAAAGAAATTTAGGCCTCAAAAATAAAAAAGTATCCCATTAGAAGCAGTTGACCTTCTAATGGGATTTTCTTTTATAATAATTCTTTTCTTAGTTGTGCAGGAGATTTATCTGATAAGTAAGCCATAGGGACATCTAATACACTAAATGCACCTGTTTTTGCTTCATTTTTAAGCTTGACTGCTGCTCGTGCATAAGCCACTAGAATAGAAGACGTAAATTCTGGATTACTTTCTAATTCAAGTTGGAATTCAGCTTTTTGTTTGCTTCCAGTTTCTGATTCTCCCGTACGGATAACGAA
>NZ_JBEMBC010000108.1:2581-6276 GCF_040274425.1 Carnobacterium sp. | reverse complement strand
TTTCCTTTCACATTGAATGCTGTAATGATCACGATTGGATTATTTGTTCTCATCTTTTTGGTGACGTTGATCTATAATATCACTCAAGTAACGTTTTCTAACCCAATTCAATTGATCAAAGGAAAACAAACAGGAGAACGGGAACCCAAAAGTTCTATTACCCTTTTTATTCTATCTTTATTATTGATTGGATCAGGTTATTATCTGTCTGTAACGATTAATGACCCATTGAATGCAATGATTTACTTTTTACTTGCAGTCCTTTTGGTTATTGCAGGTACGTATTTTTTATTCATTTCCGGATCAATATTTATCCTGAAAGCATTGAAGAAAAATAAGAAATTGTATTACCGTCCAAGTCCATTTATTTCAATCTCTGGTATGCTTTATCGCATGAAACAAAATGCCACTGGATTAGCTAATATTACTATCTTAGCAACGATGGTCATCGTTGTAGTATCGACTACATTAGCTGTCTTTATTGGAATACAAGGAACTTTAGATCGCTTATATCCTTATGAAAATAAAATAACATATTTTACAGATGTCAATAAAGAAGAAGAATTGCAAGAGATACAAAAAGAAACAGAAAAATTAGGTTTAGAAGTAACCGGTACAGAAAGTTACTCCTCTTATTCTTTAGCTACACAATTAGAGGATAATGAATTGATTGTTGGTGATAAAGTTAATTATTCTGCAAAAGAAACATTTTTTGTCAATATACTGGTACAAGAAGATTATGAACAAATGACAAACCAATCAATTGATTTAGACTCTGATGAAATGTTGGTTTACAACTTAAAAAATAGCGATGACTTGACTACATTGCTCATAGGAGATACAACTTATCAGATTGAGTCAATAAATAAAAGTCCTATCAAAATTGATGAAGAGGTGAAATCACCTGAGTTTATTATCGTCCAATCAAATGAGGTTCGTCAGTCTATTATTGATTACGAAGATCAGTTATCAGAAAATGAATATCCTTTTACTACGGAAGCGATGATTTCTTGGAATACGACTGGGACCCAAGAACAGAAAAAAAGCTATTCTAAGAAACTAGATGAAATACTAAACAGTAAAGACGGGTCATTTTATGAGTCAAAAGAACTCTTCAGTGATGAATTATATAATATGAATGGCGGCTTTTTATTCTTAGGCATTTTCCTTGGATTGTTGTTTGTCTTTGGAGCAGCTTTAATCACATACTTTAAACAAGTTTCAGAAGGCTATGACGATCGAGAAAAATTCCAGATCATGCAGAAAGTGGGATTAGATAAACACACGATTCGTAAAACGACTCGTTTACAAATTATTTGGATGTTCTTATTGCCTTTGGTAATTGCAGTGATTCATGTTGCGTTTGCCTTCCCGATTATTCAAAAAATGTTGCTTCTTTTTAATGTAGTGGATACGCCATTAGTCTTTTGGTGTTTTGCAGGTGTAATTGTTGGCTATAGTGTAATCTATGGCATCATTTATCAAGTAACTTCAAAAGTTTATTATAGTATTGTTAAATAATATTAGTAATTAAATAGCTAAGGTAAGGACTGGTATAAGAATGTTATGATTCTTATACCAGTTCTTTTTCTTGCTTAAAAAGCGTTTGTTTTTATAAAAATCAATTAGTAGAAAAAACGGAAGATAAAACGCTTGCATTTATAAAAGAAAAAGGTTACATTGTACTTGTATATACAAGTTGCACTTATAACTTTTTCTTAGGAGGAAAAAAAATGGCAGATTACAAGCAAGATGCAAAACAGCTATTGGAAGACGTCGGAGGCCCTGATAATATTTCTGCAGTCAGTCACTGTGCTACCCGCATGCGTTTCGTATTAAATGATCCTGCAAAAGCAGACAGCAAAAAGATAGAAGATATTCCAGCAGTTAAAGGTACGTTTACTCAAGCCGGACAGTATCAAGTTATTATTGGTAATGATGTTGCCACATTTTATAATGAATTTTCTAAAATTTCCGGCAAAGAAGGCGTATCGAAAGACGAAGTAAAAGCAGCAAGTAAACAAAATCAAAATCCTGTACAACGTGCTATGTCCGTTTTAGCAGAGATCTTCTCACCTATTATTCCAGCAATTATTGTCGGAGGGTTGATTTTAGGATTCCGAAATATTTTGGAAGCCATTCCAATGGAATCTCTTGGTCAATTGATGGTAGATGGTGTAGCACAAGTCAACAGTGCTGGAGAACCAGTTTACAATACAATCGTTAATGTCAGTCAGTTTTGGAGTGGAGTCAACTCTTTCTTATGGCTGATCGGTGAAGCTATTTTCCACTTCTTACCAGTAGGTATCACGTGGAGTGTTGCTAAGAAAATGGGAACCACTCAAATTTTAGGAATCGTTTTAGGGATCACACTAGTGTCACCTCAATTATTGAATGCATATGCAGTTGCCGGAACGGCAGCAGCAGACATTCCAGTTTGGGATTTTGGTTATTTCACAATTGACATGATCGGGTACCAAGCACAAGTTATTCCTGCTATGTTAGCCGGATTTGTATTAGCTTATTTAGAACTAGGATTGCGTAAAATAGTTCCGCAAGCTATTTCAATGATTTTTGTACCATTCTTTGCTTTAGTTCCAACGGTTTTGATTGCTCACACGGTTTTAGGACCAATTGGTTGGGTTATAGGAAACTGGGTTTCAAGTGTCGTTTATGCAGGATTAGGAAGCTCATTTAGCTGGTTGTTTGGTGCCTTGTTTGGGTTCTTATATTCACCATTGGTTATTACAGGTTTGCACCATATGACGAATGCGATCGATTTACAGCTGATTGCTGACTTCCAAGGAACAAACTTATGGCCAATGATCGCTTTATCAAATATTGCTCAAGGTTCAGCTGTATTAGCGATTATTTTCTTACATCGTGGTAATGAAAAAGAAGAACAAGTTTCTATTCCAGCAGCTATCTCTTGTTATTTAGGTGTAACAGAACCCGCTATGTTCGGAATCAATATTAAATACATTTACCCATTTGTTGCGGCTATGATCGGTTCAGGTCTTGCTGGGTTAGTATCTACTACTTTCAACGTGACAGCAAATTCAATCGGTGTTGGCGGAATTCCAGGATTCTTATCTATCCAAAACCAATATTGGCCAATCTTCTTCCTTTGTATGGCGATTGCAATAGTGGTACCGTTTGTCTTAACAATTGTATTCCGTAAATATAACATCTTGAATAAATCTGACCAAGTTACTATTACAGAACCTGAATTAGGGAAATAATTTTTTAGAAAGTAGGAATAAAATGAGTACCTTTCATGAGAAAGTCGTGTATCAAATTTACCCAAAATCTTTTAAGGATTCTAATGGAGATGGAGTAGGAGATTTAAGAGGAATTATTGAAAAGATTCCTTATCTAGCAGAATTAGGTGTTGATGTGTTATGGATCAACCCCTTCTTCATTTCTCCGCAAAAAGATAATGGCTATGATATCGCTAATTATGTAGAAATTGATCCATTATTTGGAACGATGGAAGATTTTGAGGAACTCATCGCTGTAACTAAAGAGCATAAGTTGGAAATTATGTTGGATATGGTTTTGAACCATACTTCTATTGAACATGAGTGGTTCCAACGAGCGCTCAAAGGTGAAAAGAAATACCAAGATTATTATATCTTACGTGAACCAAAAGCAGATGGAAGCCACCCGACAAACTGGGTCTCAAAATTTGGAGG
>NZ_JBEMBC010000108.1:0-2571 GCF_040274425.1 Carnobacterium sp. | reverse complement strand
TACCAAGATTATTATATCTTACGTGAACCAAAAGCAGATGGAAGCCACCCGACAAACTGGGTCTCAAAATTTGGAGGCCCAGCTTGGGCTCCTTTTGCTGATACGGGAAAAGAGTACTTGCATTTATATGATGTATCCCAAGCAGATTTAAATTGGCGTAATCCGGAAGTAAGAGAAGAAGTTTTTAACGTTGTCAATTTTTGGTTAGAAAAAGGAGTAAAAGGATTCCGGTTTGATGTGATTAATGTTATTGGTAAAGAGGAACTACTTTTAGATGCAGAAGATGGAGTAGGAAAATCGTTGTATACAGATCGGCCAATCGCACATGAATTTATTCATGAAATGAACCAAAAAACTTTTGGGAAATACTCGAATATGATGACAGTTGGGGAAATGTCTTCAACAACGATTGAAAATGGGACTGTTTATTCTAATCCTGACAAACAAGAGTTGTCTATGGTCTTTAGTTTCCATCACTTGAAAGTCGATTATTTAGATGGTGAAAAATGGAGCAAAACACCATTTGATTTTATGGAATTAAAAGAATTATTAAATGATTGGCAAGAAGGCATGTCTAAAGGTAATGGTTGGAATGCGCTATTCTGGAATAATCATGATCAGCCGCGTGCCATCAGCCGCTTTGGAGATCCTGTGAATCACTTTGAAGCTTCTGCTAAGCTGTTAGCTCAGACGATTCATTTACTTCGAGGTACCCCTTATATTTATCAAGGGGAAGAAATTGGGATGACAAATCCAGAATTTCAAGACATCACAGATTATGTAGATGTGGAAACACATAATGCTTATAAAGAACTACAAGCAAAAGATCTGCCACATGAAGAAATTATGGAGATCATTAAAAGTAAATCTCGTGACAATAGCCGCACACCAATGCAATGGACAAACGAAAAAAATGCCGGTTTTACTACGGGACAACCCTGGATAAAATTAACTGAAAATTACCATCAAATCAATGTAGAAAAAGAACGAGCAGAAGGAACCATCTTTGATTTTTATAAAAAGCTTATTCAATTAAGAAAAGAGTTGAAAGTAATCTCTGAAGGGGATTACCGTGGGATCATGATGGATCATCCAAGTGTTTATGGTTATGTAAGAGAATATGAGGGAGAACAACTGCTTGTATTTAATCATTTCTATTCAGATCATGTGACTTTGGAAATTCCAGAAGAATTTTTAAATAGATCTAGTCGTTATCTTATCGGCAATAAAGAAGAAAGAATCTTAACTGCTAACTTAGAATTAGGTCCGTATGAAACAATTGCTTTTTATTTTGAAGCTAATTAAAACAAAAAAGAGAGTGATACAAAAAGCGTTTAGACCCGAATCACTGGAACGAATAAGCGCAGTGTGGTCATAGACCATCGAGCATTGTTCGCGAAGTGGACGTCGGGTCTGCTTTTTGGAGCATGTTTTAGAATGAATATTCGTATAAAAAAATGAGGCTAGGACTTTTGTCCCGGCCTCTTTTTTGTTTAAAGAGAATTTCGACGTCTGGCAAAATCAACGAAACGAAAACGATCTAAACGATGACGAGATTCAGTATGTTGAAAAAGTGTTGTGTTTTCTAGATAAACATCGCTTCTTACAACCACGACATGGGTGTCATCTTTTAAATTCATCAGCTGCTTGTCTTCTTCTGTAATAGGATCTACCGTTATTTCTTTTTGAGCATACCCAATAGTCAGACCTAATGTATGTTCAATGTAATGATACAATGAATCTTCAGCTGCATCTGTTGGAATACTTGGAACAATAGAAGTGAGCAGATAATCTTTATCTACAATAACCACTTCGCCATTTACTTTTCGTAAACGTTCAAGATACAAAACTGGCGTATTCAAAGGAATAGTTAAATGATCCGCTAACTCTTGAGAGACAGGTTGCAAACCGTTATGCATCACGATAGTTTGGCTATTCATTTGTTGAGCTACTTGAAGCTCTTTATAGCTGGTTAAGCCTGAAACAGGAAAATCAAACCGTTTCACGTCTAAAACAACAGAACCTTTACCTTGGATTTTTTGAATATAGCCTTTTTCTAATAGCAGGTTTAAAGCTTTTCGTATTGTTTCACGGGAAACATTGTATTGTTTTACTAATTCATTTTCGCTAGGTAAAAGATCTCCAGAAATAAAGCGTTGGTTTAAAATAGCTGCTTCGAGATCTAAAAAAATTTCATTAAACTTACTCATATAGAATCCTCACATTCCCTATCCTTAACCTGTATTTTAACATAATACAATAGGAAAAACTTACAAATAAAACAAAATAAAAGTTGTTTTTAAATCTAGCTAGTGTATTGTAGAATATAAAATTAAAAACAAAGATCAGGAGGCTTTTGATGAATTTAAGAACGTCAACATTGGAGAAAAGAATCAGCGTATCTGCTAAAAAAACGCCTGCCGATTTAGTCGTAAAAAATGGAATGATCGTAAACGTATTTACAGGAGAATTAATGAGCGGAGATATTGCAATCGTAGATGGGGTGATTGCTGGAATCGGTTCATATGAGGGAGCCAAAACAATTGATGCTAACAATAAAATAATCGTACC
>NZ_JBEMBC010000107.1:0-6302 GCF_040274425.1 Carnobacterium sp. | reverse complement strand
GTTTAACAATAACCGGTTTTAATTGTTCTACAATCTTCATTTTTGTGTAACTTTTTCTAACGGATAGTTGCTGTTGCACAGCGATTTGAAGCAGCTGTTCTTTTTTATAAGCTAGCAAACCTTTTTCTAAATCTGTTTGAGGTTTCCCTTTAATTATCAGGTTATGTAATTCTGTCATTATTCAAACTCCTATATTTTTACTATTCGTTATTCTTATTCTACCTTATTTAAATCTATTCGTAAAATAGACAAAAAAGACATAAGAAACATCGTTCTCATGTCTTTACCCAAAAATTTAGGCTCCCATTTCACTCATATCCATATACATGACTTCCCATAAGTGTCCATCTAAATCTTTAAAGCGACGGTAATACATCATAGCCTCTTCTTCTTCACTCAATTTCGTTGTTTTGTCTTCTGCGCCATTTTCAAGTGCTTTGTTTACTAGTTCATCTACTGCATCTTTTGATTCAACCTGTAAAGCAGTGATCAATTCATTTTCCATTGATGTGTCCGTAATTTTTTGGTGGGTAAAACTAGAGAAAAATTCTTCAGTAAGCAACATTACGTAAATAGATTCGGTGATAATCAGGCTTGCTCCCTTATCGTCTTTAAACTGTTCATCAAAATCAAAACCAAGTGCTTTGAAAAATTCAATAGACTTTGTTAGATCCTTAACCGGTAAATTCATAAAAATTGATTGTACTCCAACAGCCATTATCCACACCTCCTTTTTATGTAAAAAAACTTCTTTTTGTTATCCGCTTTAGTCTTTTTCACCATCAGTATACTAGTATTCAAACTCTTTTACCACACACTCGTTTTCAAAACAGCTTATTTATTTTTGATTATCCAAAATACGTCTTTAGGCTTTTTGTTTGATTCTTTACTAGCAAAAGATTATGATTAAGTCACTTATTACACATCAACCAGTACAAAAAAAGACAGTTATTTAGTCATTTTGTATATAGAAGGAGAAAACCAACATGATTGATCCAGAAATTACAATTGTTTCAGCTACAGATGATGGCTTTGTTCCTCACTTAGCTACATTATTCTTATCTATTTTAAAAACTAAAAAAGACGAAACAAAAATTAACTTTTATGTTATTGATGACAATATTTCATTAACTTCTAAAGATAGTTTAAACCGTATGATAAATGAGTACAATGCTTCAATCAGTTATTTGCAGATTGATACAGTTAAATTTGAGGATATGGTAGAAAGTGATCGGATACCTACAACAGCTTACTTTAGAATTGCGATTCCTAATTATTTTAAACACACAGATATCAAGCGAGTCATTTATTTAGATTGCGATATTATTGCTAAAGAAGATATCGAGGACATCTGGAATATCGATTTAGGCGATAACTTGTTAGCAGCTGTTGAAGATGCTGGGTTCCATGCACGTTTAGATGCAATGGAAATTGATGCCGAATCGAATACTTACTTCAATTCTGGGATGATGATTATTGATGTCGAAAAATGGCGTGCTGAAAAAATATCGGAGCAAGTAATAAAATTTGCTACTGAAAATTCAGATGAGTTAAGATTCCATGACCAAGATGCATTGAATGCTATTTTGCATGACCGCTGGTTGGTGCTCCATCCTAGATGGAATGCCCAAGCCTATATCATTACGAAAGAAAAAAAACACCCAACAAAAATTGGTAACCTAGAATACACTGAAGCACGTAATGAACCAGCTTTGATTCACTATAGTGGACATGTCAAACCATGGCAAAGTGAGTCAGACCATCCTTTCCGTGATGAGTACTTAAACGTACGAGCAGAAACACCGTTTCCAATGGAAGAAGACTAAATAAAAAATAAACCAGACAAGCTCTATTGGCTTCTCTGGTTTATTTTTTTACAGTTCTTCTCGTTCAATGGAGTGAATCTCTACTTCACCATTGTCTTCGATTTCTTTCAAAACTAGGTCTAATGTCTGTTGGCACAGTTTACGATTATTGCTCACAACAGCAATCCCTAGTACTCCTTGGTTTAACGTATTATGAGCACCAACTTCAGAGATACTCACGTTGAATTTGTTATGCGTTTTTTTAATGATACTTTTTAGCACATTGCGCTTATCTTTTAAAGAGTAGGAATTGTAAATGAGAAATGATACTTTCATGCCTAAGATAACCATAATTCATCTCCTTTAAACCCGTTTTATTCTGAAAGTAAGTAATTCAGTCAAACTTATTCTAATAGTAGACAAACTGTTGTTGAAATCAGGTTTGTTTGTCCAAACTAGACTAAAATCTCATTTGAAATACGGTCTTAATGCTATTAGTTCTTCTAAATACAAAGGTCGATAAGATCCTACAGGTAATGTTTCATCGAGTTCTAACGGCCCCATCGACAATCTCTTAAGATAAGTGACTTTTTTCCCTACCGATAAAAACATTTTCTTTACTTGATGAAATTTACCTTCACAGATCTCTAACAGCACTCTACTCTCATTATCGTTACTACTTAGTATGGTTAGTTTAGCTGGCTTGCATTTTATGCCTCCATCAAAAACAATTCCTTTTGCAAATGCTGCTTGGTCTTCACTTGTGACCCTTTCGTTCACAATCGCTTCATAAATTTTTGTGACTTCTTTTTTAGGAATCAACAATTGATACCCTAGTTGACCATTATTTGTCAGCAACAATAATCCCTCTGTATCTTTATCTAAACGCCCTACTGGAAACAATCCCGCAACACGTTGAGAAGGATCAATCAAATCGATAACGGTTTGATTATTATCATCTGTTACGGCACTTACTACACCATTTGGCTTATGCAACATGTAATAGACATGGGGCTGATATTGGATTCGTTCTCCAGCTACTTTCACTTCTTGCAGTTGTGGGTCCACATTCAAATTATCAACCAGTATTATTTTTCCATTCACTTCAACTTGCTTGCTTTTAATCAATCGTTTTACTGTTCGACGTGAACCAAATCCTGTTTCAAACAATAATTTATCTAACCGCATCCTCTAGCTCCTTCTTCGTAACGCTCCACTTTTTTATAGTTCTAGAATACGGTATAATTCTTTAATTTGTCAATCTTAGCTTCAATACTGTACTTTTTAGCCGTTTTGTTTATTCAACAGTTTGAAAAGGTGATTCATCTATAAAAATCATTTTTTCATCTAAATCAATTGTCGCTTTTGTCCCATAAGGCAAAGCACATCTAGGGTACGCGTGACCAAAATTAACATTATATAAAATTGGCAATTCCACATCATCAATCACTTCTGAGTAAATGGTTTTATATTCTTCGTAATAAACTTCGTCTTGGGGTTTCCCAATGATCAGACCATTAACAACAGAAAAAATACCTGTTTCCTTTAATGTTTCCAACATTTTTTTTAATATATCAGGAGCTGGTTTTTCTTCACTTGTTTCTAAAAATACTATTTTTCCTTCCCATTCATTTAATGAAGGAAATAATTGATATTTTTTACAAATCTCTGCTTCATCTGGATAAAGCTCTCCAACCAATATATCATAAAGACTTTCTACGCAACCACCAAGTAATGGGCCTGAAACTATTCCTGTTCCTTGCAAAACTTCATAACCGCGCGTTTCATCATGCTGCATACGATCTTGTCCTAAGGCTTGTTTAGAAAAATCGGTGCGTTCTTCATACCATAACTTACTAGAACGAATTTCTCGCTGTTCATACCCTTCTAGATAATCTTGTAAAAACTCTTTTGTGTAAGGAAGCAAACCATTAGCTAATTCAGCGATATCCGTAATAAAACTAGGGCCATAAAAGGAAACCATTCC
Source organism: Carnobacterium sp. (assembly GCF_040274425.1). NCBI lineage: Bacteria > Bacillati > Bacillota > Bacilli > Lactobacillales > Carnobacteriaceae > Carnobacterium > Carnobacterium sp. The sequence continues at coordinate 2,510 of NZ_JBEMBC010000107.1, read as the reverse complement.
TAATTTATAAAACATTAAATGGTTTATTGTCGTATCAGAAAATCCGGTAAATAATTTAGGGTTTTCTTGTACATTAGTTATAAAATTTTCATCCTCCAATAAATGAGGCAGCAAACGATAAGTATCATCGCCTCCAATTGCTGCTATTACTCCTTTAATGGTTGGATCTTGAAAAGCATCTTTTAAATCTTGTGCTCGTGCTTCAGGATAGTCACTAAGGTAGTCTAATCCTTTAAGCGTATTCGGCATAAAGACAGGTTTCAGTCCTAGTGATTCCAAACGTTTTTTTCCCAATTCTAGTTGGTGTGCACAAGTTTCTTCACCTAAAATCCCTCTTGATAGACTGACGATAGCTACTCTATCTCCATTTTTTAAAGCAAACGGTTTAATCATACTTTAGCTCCCTTTTTATTCATCTACATTATGTTTACTATCTACTTTAACAATATACCAAAATTTTTTACCATTAGCCTAATTATTCATTAGATAACTTTTTTAACTTCTTCGTATTGAATTAACCTAACCAACTAATTGGTCTATATTTCAACTCTATATGTATTCGTTTATTTTAGATACTATTTCCTGCTAAAAAAGGCGTATACTAGGTCTGTAGTATACGCCTTTTTTAATTATACATTAAGTTCCTTATACGAATAATTTCAATAGCAAATCTAAGCTGCAACCCACATCATAATGCCAAGTAGCCCAAGCAATACCATCACTATAGCTCCAATTATCCCTACCCAAATTATCAACCTTAACATTGTCCGTTCAAATTTGTTATTCATAATTTCTGCTCCTTTAGCTCTTTCTTATTTATGTAACTTTTTGTAATCATAACTCCTATTAAATAAACTGGAAACCCAAAGTGCCGTTGAGGATTTAAAAGCGAATAATGATTGCTTAAACTATCAAATGCAAAAATTATTACCATCCATATAAAAAGTGCTAGGAATTTATTTTTTCTTATTGTCATACGTCTACTCTCCTAGATAAATATGTTTATCCTGCTATCTTAAAAAACATTCCATCTTTATGTAAAAGTACCTTAACTCTATTTATTTCTAACTGTTTATTGTAATATAAGGCTATTTAACACAGCATCTTCGCCATTAACTAATACGATCAAATATTCATGCTGATATTCTGGATCAACTTCAACTTTATAATATAGCGGTGTAGACTTATCTTCTGTTTCTTCAAGTAGAGCTGTATCTGTAAATGAAATTGTTAATTTATCTCCATCTTCATATATTTCAGCTTTAGCTGTTGAACTAACCGAATTAAAAATAGTATAAGTTAGTTCCGAAACTTCACTCACCACAGTTACCTCTCCTGGCCGATCCGAAATTGGTTCGATGGATGACACAGGATCAATTTCTTGAATATTTGTGTCTTTTTTAATTCCACAGCCCATCAAAATAACTAAACAAAAAGGAATAATTAGCATTTTTTTCATTTTTTTCTCCTTAAGAAATCTTTTATTTTTCAAAATCAGATTTTCGAAGCAAACAGTATCCAATAAAAATTAGTACATACCCTAAGGCAATTTTCTGATGTACTATTTCAAAAATCGCAATGCCAAAAACTACTGTAGATAACAATTGATAACTAGCAGATTTCTTAATTTTCTTCATCTTAAACTCCCCCATAGAACATTCCGTAAAAGCATATTACTCTTTGAATTATCTATGAAAAGTCTTTTCTATAAAAGAACGTACTAGTTTACATCGTAGCAACTAGCAGTTGCATTACTGTCATTATAGGGTTTATGGACATTATTTTAAGTTTGCTCTTCATGAAATCGAAAAACTATTCCTTCAAATAATAGTATAGATAAAAAACCCATTTTTTTGTTTTTTTACTTTTTTATATTTAGTTCAATTGACTAAATAATAATTACTTGCAACCACTAGTTGCTAATTGTAAATGAATACGTTCTGTTATTTTAGGTGAAAACAAGAGATAATTAACTTATGCAGAAATTAAAAAACTACTAATGTTATTTACCCACACAGCCTCAGAAGGAGGGAAATTCAAAAAGGTGAAAAATTATAAACGAAGAACTTTTTTTCTTATTCTTATCAACAGCTATTTTACGTACATCTTTTTATCCGGTAGTTATGAGAGTGACGTCAATCCACTTATTTTTATTTTTGCAGTTGCAACAGGTCTTTATGACTTGAAGCAAAATAAAGAAGACTATCCTGATTTTTACTTATTTGTTAGATATTTTTTGCTATTCTTATTTTCTGTGGGATTAATCATCGATTTAATAACCTTCGCTAAGATTATTCTTTAAAGTGTCTTTCTTTAAACTTATACATATGACAAATAAGGATTAACGAATTGATTCATTATATACTAACTTTTAAAAAAACGGAGGTACACCTATGAAAAAAAGACAACTTCTAAATCCTTTACTTGTTCTGCTCTTTCCTGCATTCACGATTGTTTTCATTCCCATGTTCATCAACTATGCTTTAACTTTTACTGCTCGAACCTATAAT
>NZ_JBEMBC010000106.1:0-6349 GCF_040274425.1 Carnobacterium sp. | reverse complement strand
TTCCAGAATCTCTTGCAATGCTCCTTCCATTTCCACTTTGTCGGTCTCTCTGTTAATTAACTGCCATCTGTCTAGCAGATCTTTACCTCCTTAATTTGCTGCTTTGGACAGTTTGGGCTCATCCTTATAATAGGGTACTGGCGGATAGGTATAGTACCTGCGATACATCAAAACACCCAGTGCTGCTACGAACAAAACGAGGGACAAGCCTTGTGAAACTCGTAAGAAATCGCCTATCCATAAGCTGTCTGTCCGCATGCCTTCAATAAAAAACCTTCCTGCTGAATACCAAATGACATAGCTGAGCGCCACTTCTCCTTGGCGAAGGAATTGATTCTTGTTCCGCAAAAGGAGCAACAAGGCGAAACCAACTAAACCCCATAAAGACTCATAAATAAAAGTGGGATGGTAATGTTTATTAATCCATGATCATTAGTCTTAAGTTATGACCACAAAAAAGAAACTACCTTAAATACGGGTATAAAGCATTCTACTTACTTGTATAATAAGTAACTGATACTTTATAAATTTAATAAAAAAGAAGGGCCACAACAAGTCCAATGATAAGAAGAATAATTCGATGATAAAACAAACCCCATCCTTCTGGATAATTTGAAGCGAAAAATAAAAGAATGCCAGTGCCCATAATAGAGTAGTCGTAATGAAAAATAAACTCTTTTCAGATTCTCATGTTTGGTGACAAGGTGTCCACTGTAAATTATAATAAAAACCGCACCCTAAAAGGGTGCGGCAATATTAGCTCATTTGATAAAAATACCGTTGTTCAACAAACCGTTGGATATAATCTCAATAGTCAACTACTCACATTAAGAAATAAGGTTTGCCAAACGTGCTTCAAGTTTTTCTGGAGTCATATCGGACCCACCAAAAGAAATCAATTCATCGCCTTTTTTCAAAAGCAATGTTGGATAGCTGGTAACCCCAAGTTGTCGAGCTTTTCTAAAATCGTTTAATGCTTCTTCTTTGCAATCTTTATCTTCTATTTTTGTTACGACCGCTTCTGGGTCTAGTCCGTTTGCGATAGCAATTTCTCGGTAAGTTTCCAAATCACTCAGGCTCTTGCCATCATGATAAAATGCCTGTTGCATGGCTGCAGCGAAATAATATGCACGATCTGGCGCAAATGAACGCAATGCAGCAAATCCGATTGCCGCATCTTCGGAATCAATGATAGCAGTCCCTTCCTCCAATAAGGATTGATAGGCAGGACCAAATTTGGCACCTAAAAGTTTATGGATCCTCTTATTGGCTTCTGGAATGTGTGGGAAATTGCCGATAGGTTGTTTAGAAAACAGACCGCCAGACACAATTTTCAGAGGCAATTCAGGATGATTCTCATGAAATTCTTTCAGACTTTTAGAGAAACCGTGGCACCAACCACAGTATGCATCCCATACATAAATTAATTCAAGATTTTTTTCCATTATAAATTCAGTCCTTTCATTAGAAGTTTAACGCAAGTTCTTTTGCGCGTAGAATAACATCTTCTTTGATTTCCTGTGCTTGTTCAGGAGCCTTATTGTGTCCTTCGACAAAAAGTCCTTCAAAAGTAGGGACACCAAAAAATTGCATCATTATTTGAAGATGGCGATGACCTGATTCTAGATCTGCGGCTGGAAATTCGGAATAGAAACCTCCGCGTGCTTGGATATGAAGTGCTTTCTTGTCCGTTAACAACCCAATTGCTTGACCTTGATCGCTATATCTAAACGTTTTCCCTGCTGAAGAGACTGCATCTAGATATGCTTTCATTACTGGCGGATAAGAGAAGTTCCAAAGTGGAGTAACAAATACATATTTATCGTAAGCTACAAACTGTTCAACAAGCTCAGCAAGACGACTAACTTTAGCTCCTTCTTCGGCAGTAAGTTCTTCAAAGGATTGTCCAGATCCTAATTTCCCCCATCCGCTAAATACATCTCCATCAATCTGTGGGATGTTTTCTTTATAAAGATCTAAATGTAAAACTTCATGTTCAGGATTTTTTTCTTTGTATGAGTTAATGAAGGCCTCCCCTGCAGCTATGCTGTAAGATTGAGTAGCATCATTCGGATTCGCAGTGATATATAATACTTTTTTCATAAAAATTAATTTTCCTTTCGTTATATAAATCCGTCGACATTAACGAATTCATTGTTTTAATTTTTTATAAATCTTATAAAAATAGAGGATATAGAGATAGAATCTATTTCATATTTCCCCTGTTTATTCAGCTTCACCAACGATGGTGAATCGCTCATTTAAATGTTGTGGGTTTTCAATTTCATCTAAAACAGCAATCGCGTAGTCTGCATAACTGATATAACTTTCATTTTTAGAATTAACTAGTAAGTGATCTTTTCCAGTTTTGTAAGACCCTGTTCTTTGTCCATCAGCATCGAATACTGCAGAGGGGCTGATAAAAGTCCATGAGATATCAGTTGTTGCTTGTAATTCTTCTAAATTGCGTCCCTGGCCTTTAGCTGTTGGTACAAAGGCATCTGGAAATTCAGGAGTATCAGCCAATTGAATGGTTTTAGCTTCATCTACATAAAGGCTGCCTGCGCCACCAACGATAATTGCTCTGGTATTTGTTCCTTTCAATGCTTCAATCAAAGTATGTCCCGCATCAACGTGCGCTTGTTCTTCTCCTAAAGGTGCACCAAAGGCATTTACAACTACCTCAAATTCCTTGATATCAGCTGACGTAAGGTCGAATATTGTTTTTTCAATTACTGAAATATTTTTTTCCTTTAGTTTTGTCGCATCTCTGACAATTGCTGTCACTTCATGGTTCCGATTGATTGCTTCCTTTAAGATGACAGTTCCTGCTTTTCCACTTGCTCCAATAATTCCAATTTTCATTATATAGCCTCCTAATAGCATAAAAATTTGTTGACTGTTTTTGTCTCTTTTACTTTTACCTGAAAGTGTATGATCAAAAGAGATGTCCCTGGTTATTGACTGAAGTAGCTCCTAAACTAGGGAATCCCCGCTCAAAATATGAGTCCCTCTAATGAGAAGAGGCTAAAATTTACCGTTCTCATTTGTCCATTCGTCTTTTGAAGGAATCGTTTCTAATACATCCCAGTGTTCGGCAATCTTACCGTTTTCTATTCTGAACAAATCATAGAAAGACGTATGGGTTCCGCTAAGGTGCCTTCGCTTACAGTTAATACAAAGTTCCCTTCCGCTACGACTAAATGAATGGTGTCATAGTTCATGGTAATACCTTGGTTTGCCCATTCTTCCAAGGCTGCTCCTAGTTCTGATAGCCCATCTGCAATGTTAGGATTGTGTTGAATGTAGTTATCGCCATCAAAGTAGGAAGTCAAATTGTCAGGGTTTTGTCCCATCAAGACATCTTTCACAAAGTTCTCTACGAGTTCTTTATTTTCAACTGTTTTATCGCTATCTTTTATAGTTGTTTCTCCATCAGTCATAGAGTGTCCACTAGCTGTATCTGCACTATTTTCCTGGATGTTGTCCCAATGTTCGACAATTTTACCTTCCTCGAATCTAAAAATATCAAAAATAACTTTTGAACCATTCAATTCATATTCTGAATGAACTGCTACTAGATCTCCCTCTTCTAAAACACGCTTCACGTCAACCTGAGTGTCGATAGATTTCAAGTAATCAAGTGAACCAATCAATCCTTCTCTACCATCCTCGAAAGTCAAGTTGTGCTGGATGTATTGTTCAGCGCTGACAAATTCCTCAGCCGCTTTCTTTTCTCCGCTTTGCAAACTTTCTAAAACTGCTACTGCCTTTTCTTTATTAGTCATTTCATTTACCTCCTGATTTTTTTGTGTGTTTTCTTCTATTGATTCCGAGCTGTTTGTTTGACTGCAGGCTGCTAGTACAACAGCGGTACCTATGACAAAAGCGATTGATAATAACGATTTTTTCATTTTATTAATAGACTCCTTTATTTTTGAATCAATTGTAACTTTATCAGTTACAATTGATTCAAAAAAAATTTCTCTTATTAGTTTATGAGAGCAAACTTTTAAGTTTGGTTGATCAGCCTAATGTAACTATATTTGTTACAGGTTGTTTTGTCAACAACAAAATGTTTAATTTTTATAAAAAGATCATCCCTCTATTCAGAAAGATGATCGATTACTGCTTGCAATGTTTTATTCCCTAGTTCTTTTTCCATAGCAGTTTGGACGTCATTAAATGTATCATCTAATGTTCCCTGTATATTTTTGCCGACTGGACAATTTGGGTTTGGCTTTTCATGTATAGAAAATAGCTCTCTTTCCAAATTAATTGCCTTATAGATATCTAAAAGTGTAATTTCCTTAGGATTCTTGGTTAATGAAGATCCAGTTATTCCAGCCCGAGAAGTCAGTAACCCTGCTTTTTTAAGATCGCTGCTTATTCTCCTGATGACAACAGGATTTGTCGTCACACTATCAGCGATTTGATCAGAAGAAAGATTGGGCTTAATGGCGATCAAAGCCAAGATATGAATTGCAACAGAAAGACGGGTATTAATCATGTAAATCACTCCTATGTAACAATAATAGTTACATTTAATCGTTTTGTCAATCTACTAAATAAGAAACATAGTAAAGAGATAGAACTATAGTGTGCTGACATATAATAGTTTGAAAGATAATGATTTATTTGTTCATCTTTTTTGATTTATGTATTTTATTCTTCCATTAGTCTATGATTCGGATTGCACTTGAAAGTAAAGTTGTGACATTCCAACCTTCCATTCTCTCTTTAATCATCTTGCCGCCCCTTTCAAATCTCACCTTTAATTTGCGCCTATGACCTTTGAAGGCTCGTCTATATAAAGATACTTTTTATCCGTTTGACCTTGCTAGGCTTTACTAGGTAAGGTAGGCATACTTTGTGAATGGTGAAAAATGGTGAAAGAGCATAAGGGAAAATGGTGCATTTTTATCATTTTCTTGATACAAGTTGTATCAACCTTGTAACAACAGTTAAAGCGGAAGTGGGTAAAACCCTTATTTCTACTTGCTTTTTAGCACCCTTAAACTTGATACAAGCTTGTTACAAGTTGATGCACTAATGCACCACTTTATGCAGTTTGTTGATGCAGTTTAAACCTTGATTTAATAGGCTTTTGAAGCGACTTGTATCAACAAAAAGTTTGTGAAAAAGTGCCTTTTTCCGTTAGGCCTTTCATTTTGGTAAGGTATATTTTTGAAAAAGCCTACCCTTGCCTTTGAAAATTTTTTGAAGAATTTTTCCTGATTCCTAACCTGCCCCTTTGGAGTGAATGCAAGATTTTTTTTCAAAACCTTGCCTATTCTTTTGGTTTGAACAGGAGATTTTTGGATGGAGCCTCGCCTATCATTTTGGTTTGAACAGGAGATTTTTGGATGGAGCCTCGCCCACTTTTTTTAAATTGATAATGAGAAATAATGATGGAGTCTTGCCTACACTTATATAATGAACAGGAATATTTTTGATGAAGCACTCGAAATATTTTTGACCTAACCCAAGCGAATGAACTAGACGAGGTGGAAGATAGTTTAGCTAAGACTGGGAATAAATGAAGTAAGGGCATCATGCTGACACCCACTAGTAGTTCTGACCATCCCACCGTATACTTAAATTGGAAAACAAAAAATACCAGAAAGGCATTGGCCATCTGGTATAAAAAATGATATATAAAATTATCTTAGATGATTACATTACTTGACGTTGTTCAGATGTGTTTGCGACTAGTTCTTCATGCTCTGCTTCAACTTCCAGATGAAAAAATTAGCATGTTCACTAGACCTTTTTCTAATGCCACAGATAAAGCTAACTCACGTAATTCCTATCTGACATCGTTAAATATTTTAAGATATTTTGTCGGAATCGCTTGTCCGAATATCAATATAAACGAACTCTTCACCATACAAAGCAATTTGATAATTCAAATCGATGATTAAACCACGCAATCTTTTTTAGCAACTACAGTTGAAGCATTCTAAGTGATACTTAGTGACTCTTCATTTGCTTAAGTAATCAATACTTTTTCGTTTTTTTAATCTATTATTGCTTCTATTATTTCTTATGAGGTAACGTTAATAATTCTACGGAATTCACATAGAATTTCAACGATTCATCATTATACTCCGTCTTAAGATCATCACTTTAATTGTTGATTTCTATAATTCATTAAGACATACAGACATAATTTAAATAAGTTGTCTATATAAATTAATATTATATAGATTTAAAGGTTAAGTAATTTGCGTAAAAATTGAGGTTAGTATATCAAGGTCAAAGGGGTTTTAGGAACACCTAAATTGGCGGCTAGCAACGGCAAAAGTTGGCACTTATAACGACTGATTGTGGGTGTTGTCGTTATAAG